>NZ_JBKOPS010000005.1:199741-321178 GCF_047272945.1 Rubrilithobacter danxiaensis | reverse complement strand
TTTGTTTCTCCCTGCTTCTACTTCAGATTAAGCTGTGATTTCTTACTATACTATCAGATTGAATATGCATTCTATAATTGTCCATTTGAGGATGAGATTATGGAAGTAATGAATCAAGTACCAATCTGGGAAAACATGAAAGAAAGGACCTTTAAGAACGGTTATCCTGACTTCTATAGCAATGTTATTAATTTAAACGATGAAAAGTTTATTAAAGTTCTTTAAAATAACCTCGTTGTTAGTACCTTAGTATAATTAGAAATGGAGGTAAGCTCTCAGAAATAACAAACTTGATTACAACTATTTAAATTAAAATATAAGCGTTAGCTATCGGTTCTTGCTTTAGAAACCTAGGAAATTTCAAATGCAACAAGAACAGATGAGTTCAACGCCTACGCGATAAGCGTGGGTGCTGACTTGTTTGTTGTTGCATGGGTCTCCTAGGACCTCTAAAGCACAAATTAAGCTCAGTCCTGCGCTTATTGTGTTTATTAACCCACCGAATGGGGACTGATAGGTGAAATCTTTAACAAGTCAATGCAACGCATACTAACCTCTCTACTCTTCTTATTACTCTTCTCATTATCTTCAATGAGCTTCGCTCAATCCTTCCAAGCCTATTATCAACAGAACTACAAATGGGATGGTAGAAATTTTATAAAAGATTCTCCATCTCTAACCAATACTCGATTCACATTCAATGGAAATCAAGTACAGATTGATAATTCAAAATTCACTATCACGAATAGCATTACGAATTCAAGTGGCGAATTTTTAACAGCAACTGCTAACAATGGGAGTAATATTGAAGTATCTATTTCCCTTACAAACGAAAAAGATGTTAAGGGTAGAATATATCACTGCATTACAGTTGAAAGGAAGCACGTTTATAAAATCATTTACTATCTGGACCGTTAATAACTCCTTTTACTTAAAAAGTCCTTTCCTAATCCAATAATCTTAATTAACAAATCAATTAACATTCAATAACAAGTAAAACATGAAACAATTTTTTTTATTAATGCTCTCAGCAGTGATAATGGTCACTGGATGCAAAACAGCCACCTTCGTTCAAACTACGCAAAACAGTCAATTACTTCCAGCCTTACAGCCTGAAATGGACTATTTGAGTTTTGAAACTGCTTATTCTTTAGGTACTACCAACAGTAGTGGTGCTTCTTATTCTGGATTAGCTACCTCCTATGGTAATGTTGGCGTTGGAACTGTCGCAGCAAGCTCTTCTATTGCACATAGAGACCCAAGAATACAAACAGCAAGAGATGAATTTGAAAAGGAAGTGCGTGGTAGAATTTCACAAAAAACAGGTGAGAGATATGGTTATGCTGTTTGCAGAATCAAAAATCATAGTTATGATAATAAAGGAGTGGGACTTGCTATCTTAAGTGGGTTCACGGTTGGAACATTAAATCTTTTGGGAATGCCAGTTGGAAGTAAACAAGGATATGCTTCGCTTTCTGTAGAAATTTTAGATTCTAAGAAAAATGTAATTGGTATCTATGAAGCTGAATCTAGTGCAAAGTATCCTATAGCCTTATACTGGGGTTATTCAGGAACAAAAGCTGCTAGAATGGCATATAGTAATCCTTTTGTTGATGCTTTAAATAATATAAAGACACAGATTGCAAGAGATTATACAGTTCTGAACGAGAAGCTTGTTAAGTCAGGTGCAATAAACTAATGATTAGGTAATTTAATATTATGAGACAGCCGCACCTCAATTATAAGAACAAAGATTCTTAGACGAGGTTGGTTGTAAGTGACAACTAGTTATTTAAAAGTTAAAACAGGTAAGGGTGCTCATTAGAGTGCCCTTATTACCAAAGGTTGTATATTTTAAAGCTGTAAGCTAAGTTCTTTTTCTACTTCTTTACTTATTCCTTCTATCCACGGTAGGTTCTTTACACTGTTAAGGTTACAAACGATTGTACCATTTTCGCCTTTTATACAGTGTATTACCACCCCCTTTTCCTTAACAAAAACTTCATAATCATCTTTGGAGATTTGCTTTACTATACCCGTTAACAGATCTCCTTTCTCATCAAAATAAGATATTTTAAAAGATTGAAGTTTCTTCTGACGATTCTGTTGAGTGTCAAGCATTGGTAATGTTTATCATAAAATGGGTATTAAATATAAACAAAAAGTATAAATAAAGAAAATAAATTAATTTTTAAGAAACAATAAAAATACTATACTTTCATCCCAAAACCTACCTTCCCCTCTTTCTGCTGCTTACGGAAGGATAAGGTAGGTCTTGGTCTTCGATTTCTCTATATGAACCTTCAGTGCTTTATTTGAAGGCTACTACTGATACTTCGCCCTTTGATGTACGTGCATTGCAAAGATGTACGGATAGTGCAGGAAGAAAGGCATTACGAAACTCCAATACTAGCATAAAAGGACGCCAGATAGCGATACGTTAAACAGTTCTGCGAACAGATTAACTCCACTTGCTCCAACTCTCAAAGACGCACTTTTTTTTATTATTCCTTATACTCTTATACCACCCACTTAAAAAATGTGCTGTCTTTCTATCCCTTGCTTCTCAATCTGTCATCCTTTTTGCTTTAGCAAAGTCGTTTCTCCATGAAAGCTCTCTTTGTCTTTTTAAAAGTTTACGCTTTGCTGCAACCCTTTAAAATCCAATCGCTTTCCATGTTAGGCTCACCATGCTGGTCGCAAAACGCTTCACAACTGTCACAACTATTGATTAGCATCAGCACATCCCTTTACTTCAATAGTTCCGCCAGTTGCTTGTGAAGCATACTAAGCAGTCGCACTTGCAGTGCTCTCTCTGCTTAGACGTTTTGCTCCATTCGCATGCTGGTTCGCCCTATTAATCGGAACTCTCGATCTTTAATTATGTAATTTAGATACTGCTAATTATATTAGCAGATCGAAAGTCAATATGAACAAGCACACAGCAAAGATCACTTCTAAAAGTATTGAACAAAGCGGATTACCTGCTGATTATAGAAAAGCAATAGCTGAATATATATGGAATGGTTTTGATGCTGGTGCCACAGAAATAGAACTGGAATTCGTTGGCAATGAAGTTGGATACTTACATTCTTTTACTATCAAAGACAATGGTTGTGGGATCAACATTCAAAACATAAATGAAACCTTTGGACATTTCTTAGATTCTCAAAAAAGAGATTCGTTTAATAAGGATGGATTTGTTAAAGGTAAAAAAGGAAAGGGGAGATATGCTTTTAGCACATTTGCAAATAGATGTACTTGGTCAACTACTTTTCAAGGACCTAATCAAGAGTATTTGGAATATACGATCACAATTCACAAAGAAGACCTACACAACTTTAGTACTAGTGATAATGCAGTTTCTAAAAGCACTCAAACAGGTACTGTCGTACAATTTGAAGATTACTACCAACTTACTTCAGATTTGTTAGAAAAGAAGGATTTTGAACAGTATTTAGCAAGTGAATTTGGATGGTTTCTCTTTTTGAACAAAGAGAATAATTATAAAATTATTATTAATGGTGATGAGTTAGAATATAAAGATATTATAGGAGATTATGAGGAGATCCATCAAATCATTGGAAGTAACACATTTAAAATAACATTTCTAAGGTGGAATCATAAGATAGGTGATAAGTATTTTTATTATTTCTTAAACTCGGAAAAGAAGGAAACTTACAGAAGACATACTTCCTTTAACAATAAAGCAATTGATTTTCATCACTCCGTATATGTACAGTCGCAGTATTTTGACGATTTTATAGAAACTAAAGATGATACTCCAGTTTTAAGTATAGCGGGTAAAAACCAAGCCGACTTTAGCTTTAGGGAATTAATGAGAGTTCTTAATAAGCTTGTTGTATCTAAAGAAAGGCAATTTATCAGAGACCAACAGGCTGATAAGTTGATTTATGACTATAAATCAAAAGGGATATTTCCCAAGTTTAGAAATAATACTTACGATTCATATAGACAAAAAGACCTTGAAGCTGTAGTAAAGGAATTATATTGTGTAGAACCTAAAATATTTCATGGATTAAATAAAGAACAAAGCAAAACATTGGTAGGCTTTTTAAACCTTCTTTTAGATACCGACCAACGCGAAAAGGTATTAGACATTTTGGAGGGTATAGTAAAACTTACTGATGAAGAAAGAACGGAGTTATCTGAATCATTAAAAAAGACTAAGCTTTCAAACATAAGTTCAATGATTAAGATGCTTGAAAGTAGATTTACAGTAGTTGAACTTTTAAAACTTCTTGTTTTTGATCTTGAAAAATTCACTAATGAAAGAGACCATATTCAGGCTGTAATAGAAAGCAATTACTGGTTATTCGGAGAACAATATCATATGGTATCTGCTGATGTTAACTTTGAAACTGTTCTTAACAACTACCTTCATTTTATGGAGGGGAATTCAAATAAGCAACCTCAAAAGATTAATCACAAGGAAAGACTTAGAAGACCTGATATATTTATCTGTAGACAAATTGATGTTATTGATGGGAGTAATAATGAAGATTTAATCGAAGAAAATATAATTGTTGAACTTAAACGTCCAGCAGTTATTATTGGCAAGGAACAATACAACCAAGTTGAGGATTACCTAAGGTTTATTATTTCTGAACCACGATTTAATAGTACGTTAAGGAAATGGAAGTTTCTACTTATAGGCAAATCGCTTGATTCGTTTATAGTTGATAAACACGAGTCCCAAAAGCACAAAGGGAAAAAGTTTTTAGTTGAATCTATAAAGAACTATGAAATATACGCTTTAACCTGGGATGATATTTTTAAACAGTTTGACTCCAGGCATAAGCACTTAATTAATAAGTTAGATTTTAAATTAGCTGTAATAGAAGAGCTTCAAGAAAAAGGGATCAGCTTTAGTCAATCTCAATCTGACACTATTACAAGTATTGCAGTTAATCAATAAAGAAATCTGAACAAAAAGATGTACAGCGCTTGTAAGATAGTTAAAAGGTGCTGAAGCTTTGAAAAATTTTTGAAGCATCTTAGATAGTTTTAGCTTTTAAAGTAATAGAGGAAAGTTGCAACGGTTGTTTTATCCATCAATCTCAATTTATAGTAACCACTTATTTTAAAAGCAAACATTATTGGGCGTTAGCAGCTTATTCCAATCCAAGAAAAAATGAGACCCCTTATATAATGAAATTTGAAGATATTTTGGATCTACTCTTAAGGCAAGAGTATGGAAAGAATTAGGTATTTGCATCTAAACAAAATATGAATAGGAGTACACTTTTGATTCTTATTAGCTTTCTGTTTTCGTTCTTATCGTGCTCAAAGCAACCCTTAAAAAGAAACAATAAGATTCAAAAGATTACATTTGCAACCGGTGGTGAATGTTGGGAAGGTGGTTGTCCTTACTTTGCTTTTTCTGTGGATAGCAGTCTAAACTATATTTATTTTGGAGGGAAAGGCGCTAAACTACAAGGTTATTATAAAGGTAGTATTACTCAGAGTCTTTGGGATACAATCAATATCAAGTTTGAGAATCTAAACAAAGAACCGTTAAACAACGACCACAAACGCACATCTCATCCTTCTCCAGCAATAGAATTGTTTGTTTACAAGAATAACAAAGTTCAACATATCGCAGATTTTCCACACGGATTAAAAGACGATTGGTATATTGCTACTGGCTGGTTAAAAGACTCAGTAATACCAAAGACGCTTTTGCCAACAATGCCAATTGCATTTGAATCTACAGTACAGCATCCTAACTCGAAGGTATTAGATAGCGTCATTAAAAAATACAACAGTCCCTTTTAATACCGACTTGAGTTGTGTACCAATGGCAGGTAGAACAAGATAGGTATTTGATACTTTAGAAGCTAAATGCTTTTAAATAGAAGATTGATTTTAATGCACTTTTGTTATAGAACGTTTACTTATTAAAACTTACTCTTTTGGAAGGGCTAATCTTTCAGTAAAAAGTGCCATATTGCTAGTTGCATACTCTTATTATCTCAATTACTTATCAATAAATTTAATAACGATGGAACTTGTACAACCTGCTGAAATATCTGGGAAAATAATGACGATAATAGACGAAGCAGAGAATGAACTAATTCTTATTTCTCCTTATAATAAAATTGTTCGAGTAGCACATTCTTTGAACTATTCGTGGACATCTATGGATAAGATTATACAGATTTACTAAAGGATGAATTTTTGCAAATAGTATTTTTATTTTTTTCTTTATGCTAAACTTGATTATCATCCATCCAAAAAATACTGGTACCATTTCTCTACTATCGATTTTTATCGCATGGTCAGTAGGAATAGCCTACTTTGATATAAGAGAAAATTTGGTAAATGGTAAAGTAGTAGATCTGGACTTTGTTATGTTTTGGTCTGCAATCGCTATACTTATTGCCTGGGCAATTTTTATTTATATACCGTTATCAAAGATAAATCACAGCAGTGCACTTTTTAAACTTCCAATATTTCCTATTGTAACGACGCTGTATGCTCTGACTGTATTCTTTTTGATTATAGGATGGGTATTTTTCAATTCAAGATTTACTCAAGTGTTCGAAATAGCTGCGGTTGTAGGGTTTTTCTTTGGCGTTGTCTACTTGTATTTCTACAAGAGGGATGGAATCTTTAGTAAAATAGATAGGAAGATACTATTACTGATTCCTTTCTTATATCTATCCTTATTTCTAACTATTTCTCTTTGGCTTTTTCCTAAGATTCTTCCATCAATTGCCTTTCGCTACATGCCAGACACAATACAGGAAAATATAATTAAAGAAACGATACCAAAGTATAAAGTAGGTGATAGTTTTGAGGCTTTAAACAATGCATTACCATCTTACTTTTCAGATTCCTTCTCTGATGGATTTGGAAGTACAATGGTTCAGTTAGGTGAATTTAAATTCGTAATTGAAGTGAAGTGTAATATAATTGCAAGAGTGGATTATACATATGACAAAAACAAACTCTACTCGATAACTGCGATACCTGCAGAAGATCAGCATTGCCGTTAAGAAGTGCTTATAAGTTCAGCTGACCAGAGCTTGTCAAAGTAGAGCGCTGCTACTTTAGAAGCTAATAGCTTTTAAATAAATAGCTAAAACTCCGAAGCACATTTTCTTGCCATGAGGTATATAGATTAAACAATCAGAAATAAAAATGTGCAGTGCTACTATGAGAGGTGAGTTATCATTAATCATTCACGAAGTTAGGCTAAGAGCTGCTGAAGCGTCCAAAAGATTGCCGAGCATAAACCCTCAGTCTAACCCACCATAAATTTATATCGTTTCCTTTTGGACTTGATTGCTCTTAGCCTAGGAGAGTACCATAATTAATTCAAACTATTATGGTACAAAATCAAATTGAAGTTGCCGAGGTGCAACTAGTTTACAAATCAAAAGTTAAAGCATCAGAAAGACCTAAAATCACAGGTTCAAAGGATGCATTTTTAGTGGTTAAGGAGCATTGGAATTGCGATACCTTAGACTTAGTAGAACAGTTTAAAATAATGCTTCTGAATCGAGCTAATAGAGTTCTAGGACTTATTGAAATTAGTACAGGAGGGATGAGTGGAACCATTGCAGATCCAAAAATCATCTTTTGTTCAGCTATCAAAGCTGCTGCATCTGGTATTATCTTAGTACATAATCACCCATCTGGAAATCTGAAACCAAGTGAAGCAGATAGGCAATTAACAAGAAAGTTAAAGTCTGGAGGAGAACTGTTGGATATATCTGTACTAGATCACTTGATAATTAGTTCTGAAGGATATTATAGTTTTGCAGATGAGGGATTACTTTAGGAAAAAAAGTGTGTCAGCAAGCGTGTCAGTAAGACTGAATTTTTGCTATTTTTAACAAAATAAAAAATTTTATCAAAACGACACATTTTTCAATTTTTACCTAGAAAACCCTTTTAATGAGGCATTTGAGCACAAAAAAAGCCTTCGCTAGAAGGCTTAGTCAAGTGAACCAACTGGTACAAAACTCGAACTATTTAGTAGCAGATTTGAAGCTATTAGTAGATATTTTAGCGGCATAAGATGAAAAAAATATGTCGCTAATCGGCTAATCGTCTAAAAATCAATCAAAATAGATATTAATTGCCTCATTGTTGCCCCTTTGCTGTGTCAATTGCCCCTTTATTGCCCTTAGCAGAATATAGTGTGTACTTTTTCCTGTTTAACCGACTTTAACGTTCGAGAAAAGCAGGTTATAAGTATTTCCTTTATAATTCCCGAAAGGAAAAATGTTTTATGGCCAGTAAAGACATGTGATCAATTAGTCTCTACCGTTATAAGGTCTTTTTTATACTTTTCTAAAAGAACTTTATTCAACTTTGAAAACCTCTCTAACTCTTCAATTCTTTTCTTCAATTTTTCAGCTAAATATTTCTTTTGGAAAGCATCATCATTGTAATTTTCAAGCCCAATGGCAGGATCGATATCTAAAATTATTCTTACAATTCTTGCATCATCATTATCGTGTATGTTTGTTGAATTTTCAAGAAAGGATTCTGTTTTTTCATTTTTAGCTTTCAAAGCAGCCTGATTCAAAATGAACTCTATCCAGATTCTGGCAGCCTTGTCAATTTGCAAAGCCATATTGGTATAGCTTGTTATCTCTTTTAAATCCGGGTTGCTTTTCTCCAGTTCAGATAGTTCGTGATCTAACGAATGATAAAAGTACGGCTCCTGTTCCTCGGGATTAAGCCGCTCCAGCGTTTTCAGAATAGGTTCAAATTCTTCCAATGGTCGCTTCCGGGAAGGCAGTAACCATCTGTGCTTCCACAATGCCAGAATAGTTTCGAAGCATTCTTTTTCTGCTTCTTTCTTATCCTCATCGGACATAGCATGTTCCGCCATTTTCATCTTTTCCGCTATATAATGAGCCATCCACTTAGAAAAAGTGTCACTGCCTGGATCTAATTTAAGCTCCTGGACAAATAGTTTACCCAAGTTGATAATTTGCTCCTGTAGTTCTGAGTTTTCCATCTGCTGATAGTATAAATATTTTGTGTTGTGGTTTTGCATATTCCCTTTTCTCCCGATCATACCGATAGCTTATATCTCTTTTAATGCCAACGTCAAATATTAAATCGTAGCCAAGCGTTGAACAGAGTTCTTTTAAAAATGAAAGTTTAGCCTTCAATCGCATTCCTGATTGATCGGGTTCTTCATCCCGTCCTTCCCTATGGCTGCTCCATGTTTCGCAAGACAATGTAACTTCAGAGCTATGAGCGATTTGCCAGGTTTTACCATCTGGATCTGCTGATAAGCCTAACTGTTCAGCTATTGTGCTACCCAATGAATATGGAGGATAATCAATTTCATCCGCATAAGGATCAAATTCATCCAATTCTTTTGAATTGTGGCGTTCATTAATCCAACCTTTAAGTTGAAATAAGCCAGACTCAATTTCCATATCTTCTTCATCAAAATAAGGTAGCTTATAATCGTATGGATCGCTACAAGTCGCTAATGCTCGTAAAAGAGCATCTGACGTTTTAGGTGAAACAAGTGCCGTTGAAATAGAAATAGTTTCTGTTCTTTCGTTATTCTTTTCATGCCAGCCTCCTTTTACATTGACCCACAATTCCCCATTTGTTTCTGTCTGAATATAATTCAAAAAATCCCCTTCTGTGATTTCAGTTTGCCAGGTGTCTTTTTTTTCTTCTGACACCCACAAAGGCCTGTTTAGTGGCAAAGGATCTCTGCAATCTGCCAACCATTTGCCATCCGGACGTGTCAGTAAATGTCGCGATAGCCAGTCAGACCATGGTTCATCGTCTGAGTTATATCTTGTCCTGATTACTGGCATTTTTTGAATTAGCCTTGCCGCAATAACAAGCATCGAATGGTAAGACAAGTAAAAATCTAAATTGTCGGTTCCAGGGTAGCTTCCGTGATCATGCCATGTCTCCCGATCATTGTTGGAACGGTTCCAAAGGATAACTCTTGGATCGTTATTATATCCATTCTTTTCTCCTAAATTCCATTCCTTAACAATAAGGTTTGCAGCCAAATCCTCTATTTGTTTACTGGAAATCCCAAATACATCGCCAAGCGGTTCGTACCAGTATCGATCGAAATCCCATCCAAAATGGAAATCAATGCCTGGTTCAACTTCTCCTTGCTGATGCCAATAACTGTCTGTTGAGTATTGATAATTTTCCACCTGAACTGGAAGGTTACTTTTTTCCATATTCTTTACTGCTATTAAGCTCTCTGCTTCATAGGTTCCAGGGAAGGTGTTTTCAATCTCTACAATGATATCTGAAGCGAATTTTTGAATAATAACATGATGCTGTGATAGCGCATACTGTAAAAACAAATTGCTATGCTTACGTAGTATGGCAGGCTTTTCAATAGCTATCCTGGCAAATGCTATCAAAAGGTATTGCCTTGCATGAAGGTTATAGAATGGAAACTTATGGTGTCCAAACGCACCTACTTTATCTTGGTTCAACCAAAAGACTAAAGCATCAATGATATCGGTACAATTAAAGTCTGCCAGTTTTCTGACACAATGCGCTGCATTCCATCTTACTGCTGCTCTTGGCGCCCCCAAAGCAGACCATATAAATCCTGCAACGTTTATACTGGCATCACCTACAACTTGTAAATTCTTACTCCATGCGCCATCGCCAAAATCTTCTGCTATGTGCAATTCAAAGCGGGATAATGAATAATCGGTTAACTCAGAAGCATCTTGTTCGCTGATGTAGGATGATACCAGAGATGCAAAACCAAAAAACTGTCGTGCATCGGCGATCTCATCACCATTCGCTAAGCCAGATGTGATTCCGACAATCAACTTTTCGGTTAAAGCTTCATCAAGATTTAATTCTTTTTTGAAAGAGTTAAAAGAGTATTCATTTGTCAATTCGTGCGCATAATGTTCTCCGAACTTATAAACAACACCAGGAAACTTAGCTTGGTAACTCACCTTGCCTTTCCATGCCTCAGGCATGGAAGAAAGGATACCCTGAACATCATAGTGGTTAATGTCTTCAGAAAGAAAGATAATATCAATGAAAGGCCAAAGTGATTTTTCTTCCAACCTAATTATGGCGTCCTTTAATAAGTTTCTCAAGGGCCATTTGAAATCGTCTTTTCCCTGTTTCGATTTAAATCTCTCTATTAATGCGGCAAAGCCTTCAGGTGTAGCAATGTTTAAGTCTTTGAAAATGTCGTCCCAATCTCGTTTAGATTCCCACTTTTGTTCCTTCCCGGTTATATCTTCAGAGCTTGCAGATTTTATATTTTGTTGTGCATAGAAATTCGTAATAGACTTTAGTACTTCATTGCTAATGTTATTCTTAACTGCAATTTCTTTCAGTTTATCCCAATATACACTGCCCATGCCTTCTATTTGGAGCAAGTAAATAGCATCATCAACTAAGCTTTGCCGGATACTGTCAGATGGCTCATTTTCTAAACAGATTGCCAGTAGCTCATTCAATTGATGATAAGAAAAAAAACGGTTTAATGCCCAGCCTGTACTGGCGGAGATTGTTTTGGAACCGACTAATTCTATCAACATTGCTTCAAGTTGATATTCAAAGCGACCTATATCCCTATCCCGCCATCTGCTTAAGGCTGATATGGCTATTCCTGGCGACATCTTGGCGCAAACACGCATGGCTTCGCTTCTGCTCCAATGCTTTTCCCTGGAAACATTTTCTCCTACTAACTCGGCACATCTGATGAAGCGATATGCCAGTTCATCAGGTGCCGTTTGCTTCACACAAGCTCTTTGAGCTAGGGCCACAACTGCTTCCCATCGCGGCACAAGCTCTTCTCCAAATTTAGAAGCGACTTCTATCGCCTTGTCAAAATATACACTTGCATCATCGGGTGAAATGACCAAAACCGCACGTGCAATAGCAATGTATCTATTAGCAATTTCATTAGGCCCATCGTCATTGTTCGTTTTCGTTAATTCATAGGTAGCATGTTCTAATGGCTGTCTTATATTTAGTAGATGAGGAGCCCTGCAGGCTGCACGAAGCAGGGGGGATTTATCCTGTAATCTGAAGGCTTTGTCATTATGTAGAAACCTTTGGTAAAACTCAGTTATATCTTCGTTGCTACCTTGTTGATAGAACATCAATATACCAGCACAGATTTCAGCAATCTCGTAAGGAAGCATATCATAGCTCCTGTATCTACTGGTTCGAGCCTTTATTGAAGTTTCATTGACTGAGCCAACAACGTCAAGAAGTTTTATTTGTTTGTCAAATAAAATCTGAGCCCTTAACAAATACCAAGGAAACAAACCATAGATTACTTCTTTAAACTCTTTAAAGTCATTGTCCAATTCATGGTTTTTCTTCTTGCTGGAAAATTCATCTGGTGAAATAGTTTCTATGTCTACTTCTGGTTTGTTCAACAATACTACACGTATAGCAAGCGCTTTAAGATAGATGGTTCTTTCATCTGACGAATGAGCGCTATAAACCATTCGGTTAGCCCTGAGCGGCACATAATGATTTAAAGCCCGTAATATCTTTTCCGTAGGTAAACCATTATATATGCATGCTTCGAGGAAAGAAATGATAGCTGGCGTTACCCTGTCATTGAAAAAATCTTTCGATTTTTCAATTCTACTTTTCCGGGAACAGAGCAGATTTAAGCATGTTTCTGTTTCACTTGCTTGAGGGAATCTTCCAATTTCTACAAGCCTACTAACTGTGGCAACAAGGTAATAAGGTTCACGAATAAACCTGCCTGTCAGATCATTTATCTCATTAAATCGCCCCAGGTCAACAAGCCTTTCTGCTAAATCCTGTACAGTCCTGAATAAGGCTTCTTTGGGCTTTAAACCAAATAGAAAATCAGTACAACCGTTTACTCCATGAATGTTTAAATGGGCATAGGCAAGTTCCAACACGTCATCATCCTCAACACCGTCTTGGTAATAATGATCATCATTTTTTCTCTGCTCCTCAAATTGAATGTGCAGCCAGTTCATAGCAGCCCGCAGGTAGCCTCTTCCTTCTCCTCTATAATCTGTTATTCCCGAAAGCAATGAAGCGGAATAAACATTCTCAGACCCATCCCACCTACTGCTTAGTAATCTTTTGAAAGCAATCTCCTGAACTTTTTCTTTGCTTTGAAGAGTAGTAAGTAAGTCGATATTTGATCTAAAAAGCGCTATCTGCCTCTGATTTCCTGCTACTTCTTCGCCGGCTCTCATAGCCAGCTTAATGACATCTTTGAAATTTTTGAGTTTAAGTGCTGCTTTAAAAGCAAATTGCAAACGATATACCCGGATATTCCGGGCATCTATAGGGTTGTTTTCAGGCAAATAGTCGTCGGAAAGTGCAATGGCAATTAATTTGTCGTATTGTCCGGCTTGCAGGTACAGTTGTGGTAGTACCTCTGCAATATAAGGTAGCTGATGAGCGAGAGGCTCCAAAGCTGTTATATATTCTTCGTAGTTTTCCTTTGTAGCAAGGAATGTGTTTCTAAACCAGGTTTCTGTTGGCTCGTCTCTGAACTGTATAGAAGTATCATACAACCATAAGGAACGACCGATGTCGGAAACAAAACTTTTCACATGATCTATACTGACATTTGCCACTTTGGATAAAACATCAATGGGAATATGAGGAGGTAAGCTGGCTAAGCCCAGGCATATTGAATTAATTTGATGATGATGCTCCTGAGGAATCAGGTCTTTTATTTTAGATATAGCAGCATTTAACTGAAGCTCTATTTGCTTTTCAACAGAGGTTCCTGACGGTACTAATGA
Organism: Rubrilithobacter danxiaensis; assembly: GCF_047272945.1. NCBI lineage: Bacteria > Pseudomonadati > Bacteroidota > Sphingobacteriia > Sphingobacteriales > Sphingobacteriaceae > Rubrilithobacter > Rubrilithobacter danxiaensis. The sequence goes on along the minus strand of NZ_JBKOPS010000005.1, from coordinate 307,412 downwards.
GTCTAACAATTCATGGGTTGAGTCATTTTTTGCATCCAAAGCATTTGCCTGAACCCGCGGATTGCCCGATGTTAAACGGTGGAATTCAATTCCATCCTTTTCATTTGCATCAGGAAACCATTTTTTTAAGTTTGCCAAAGTTTCCTTCTCTGAAAATGGCTCCAACTCCAATTTCGTAACATTGCTTAGAGGTTGCAATAGATGGATTCGCTCGGTTCTACATAAAAGTATCAGCTTGCATCCATCCGGCATATTCTCACGAATCAGCTCATGAGCAAAACAGGATTGCGTGTATTCGATGGCTGCCATCTCAGCATTATCAGCAGCATCAATTAAAATGAATAGCTGTGCTTCGTCAGTTACTTTTTTTAGAGACTTCACAGAGGCTTCAATTCGTTGAAGGAATTTCCGCATTATATCCTCATCCAGGGTTGTATTCTGTACGATCAACGGATCACATAAACCTTTGGAAGCAAGTTCATTTACAATTTGCACTAAAGCATCCCTATGTTTATGCCGGGATTCACTTCGATTTCTGTAGCTTCCTGCACCAAAACAATCATAAGCAATCCCTAGAGATCCTTCGGGCAAAGAATTGATTAGCTGGCGACAGAAAACGGATTTTCCTACGCCGCCGGCTGCATGCACGATAACAGGATGTGATAAGCTAGCAATACTGTCTTTAAGAATTGCATATTGCCTGCGTTCGATTATGTTAGTAAGCTCATCCCATTTAGCTGGCGCAGGATATAGCTCTTTTTCAGAGGTTATACCAAAGCGCTTTAAAACGTCTTCCCGATTAATCCTACCATCAGCATCGGGCAGTACCTTCTCTTGTACTAAAGCAACAAGATTTTCAATTTGTGCATTTTCAATGGAACCCGCAATCAATTGAGCTAATTCTATTCTTAATTCATCTCTTTGAATGTTGTAATTGCCTTCGCCATCCTCTAAATGTAGCATACGGCAGAATGCCACCAGATCATCTTCAGAGAGATTAGTATAACTCTCTATTGTTCTCTTGAAAATAGGGTCGACCTTTTCCTTTCTTATGATAGCTGATAAATTTGCCTTGAACGAATCCGCAAATTTTCTGTTTGTAATTACAGTAAAGGAAATGTCGGAAACATCTGTCTTATTCTCTTTCTTATGCTGGAGATATCTTGCAGTAAAACCGGTGAAGGTATCTTTTAAGTCGCTTATTGTAAATGGCTTATCTCCCTGAACAGTTGTGTGCTTCAACTGATAGTAGTCTATTTTTTTCTTCCCTGCATCTTCAATACTGTATTCCGAAACGTCTATTACATATTCTCCTGCTTTCTCGGGTTCAGGCGATCCTTCAATGTATATTTTCCTTACAAAAGAATTAGGATAGATTAGTCTTAGGCAACGTCTGGCTGCCCACCTATAATGAAAAACATCTCCGGCTCTTGAATATGCTACTAAATTATTTGACATAGAGTGATCGTCTTTATTTAAACTTCATTATTTCCTCCACGAGTTTATACCCCATTGTACATCGGTTATGCTCCGCATAATCCTGCCTCTGTTCATAAGTTTCAGCAAGTCGTTTAATAGTATCTTCGATTATACCATGCTCTTTAGTAAAATGTACATCTCTTTACTATTTTTCCCATAACAATAATTAGTTCCCGCAAAAGATTGAAAGTTTTCTTCAATCAATCCCTGATATTGTTGTTGATTTGGATTATCAAGAAACTTCCTGATAGCATTGGAAGTCCTTGAACTCAATATTAGGCTTTTTCGTAAAAGCTGTGTGTATCTTTTGTGCCAGATCACGTAAACGCTGATTGCCTTGAATTACCTGATTGATATCCTCAATAAATGATTCTAGGTCAAAGATTGGAACCGATTTCCCTTTTGGAATGGGGACAGGCAAAAGTTTATGAGTAATGAGCAAGCCCACGATGGAAAAGTCCTGGATACATAGCAAGTCGACCATCGAGAGCTGGGAAAGATGTTCAATATATTTTGTCACCTGACTAATACCTTTTTCAAGCTCCTTCATCTTATAGTCAACCTCAGAAGCTGTTATAGGGCCAATGAAATGCTTGTAATCGGCAACCAATAGAAACTTATCTGAAGGATCAATCAGGATTAAATCGGGACTTATCGTTTGCCCATTATTTTTAATCTGCTTTTCGAGATAACAAATACTGCCTTCGAGACCTTTTGCCGTGTCATACACTAAGCCTAGGTTTACTTTTTCGATTGTGTTAATTAAGGTGTCATATACATTTTTCTTGACTCCTTTATTTAAGGCACCGAGAATCATTCTGGACGGCTCTAACTGTGCAAATAAGTTAGGCAGAATATAATAATGGCCGGAAAACGAACGAATGAAAGGTTGGATACTTACGCTTGTATGAAAGCTGAAAGGGTCAAATGTCAGATCGGCAATAATCGCTCTCGATACGTCCATAGCAAGCCCCGTAATATTAGAAACGAATTTTTCGAATTGCTGCTGGCTTAGCTCAAGTGGATTAGAGCCAAAAAACAAATTATTATTTCCGGCTCGCGAATCCAATACTGCTTCAACCCATCGAATGAAATGAAAATTTAGGAAAACAAGGGCATAAAATTGGCGGATCTGCTGGAGATTATACCCTTGGAACTCTGTTGTCTCATCCAATTCAGGGAATAGTATATCCTTCATCTTCAGATATAGCATTGGATATGATGCAGAGCTTCGTCCTTGTTGCCATTTAATGTGATTGGCAATCGGCGGTTTAGTAAAGTCTATTTCCTGAAACCATTTGATGAATTCTTCCTCCATTTCTTCGTGTGGATAGCTATCAAATGAATCTGCGATCCTTTTAGCGTACAGCAGTTGGCCGCCATATATTTTGCTGTATTCGTATCCTTCAGGATTCGTGAACGTAATTGTCTTTTTTTCTTCGTTCATGTTCGCCCTTTTGATACCACGAGACCAGGTAACAAATTCCTGGGCAATCATGTGATAGCCCGTTCCCCAGCCAAGAAAATCAGCGGCCATTTCATGTATTTGTAGATATGTATTCCCTGAAGCATCTTTGATTCCAGTACCCCCTTTATTGATCATCCATCTTATGCAGTGACCCAAACCATGCAGCATATTGTTCAAATAGAAAGAAAGGCTAGTCGCGTTATGGCCATTACGAACTAAATTGTCTCTATGCCTTTCAGTATCGCCATAGGTCTGCAACAAATACGGAATAACTATATCGTCGGAATACTGATAAAATAAAAAACTCTTATGATGCTCGTCCAAGACATCACGTTCAAAAGCTCTTATTTGTTCACCTTCAGTCATACTTACTAGGATACCGAGTCCTTTACGTTTCTCAAGTTGTTTAGGACGGTTTCTAAGCTATCTATAATTTCACCAATTAAGACGTCCGGCTCAGGCAGCGCCTCCATATCAATTGAATTTTCATCTTTTAACCAGATAATGTCAAAATTCACTTTATCCCTGGTTAATATCTCTTCATGACTGTATTTTCTCCAGCGTCCGTGTAAGTTGTCCTTTCCCCATGTTTCCTTCCTCTTACTTTCATTATAGCATTCAACGAACGGCCGTAAACTATTAAAAGATAGTGGGTTCTTCTTAGGGGTGTGATGGATATTCGTTCTATAGTCGTAGAACCAGACTTCCTTTTTCGATTTTTTAGAAACTTGCTTTTTATCGAAGAACAAGACATTAGCGTTTACGCCTTGGGCGTAGAAAATACCGGTAGGCAATCTCAAAATAGTGTGCAGATAAGCCTCTTCAAGAAGTTTGCGACGTATTATCTCGCCAGCACCGCCTTCGAAAAGTACATTATCCGGCAGGACAATGGCAGCACGCCCTTCATCCTCCAGCATGTTAACTATGTGCTGTAAGAAAGCAAGTTGCTTATTACTTGTTGTAACCCAGAAATCCTCTCTCAGGAAATAGCCGTCTTTTTCAGCCATTTTTTGATCGTTCGTGGGAATATCGCTACTGCTCTTCCCAAAAGGGGGATTAGCCAATACTATCTTTACCTTTTTAATATTATTTGCTTTCAAGCTATCGGTAACCTGTATATCCGGAGTTTTTTTCAAATCACCTACACCATGTAAATAGAGATTCATTAAACAAAGGCGTGCAGTTGCCTTTTCTATTTCCCATCCATGAAATGTGTTGAACTTGATGAACTTTTTTTCTTCCTGAGTAAGATTCTTCCTGTTTAAATATTCCAGTGCCCCTAAAAAGAAGCCACCTGTGCCACATGAAGGATCGACTATCGTCTCTGAAGGCTGAGGTTTTATACACTCAATTATTGCTTGAATTACAGATCGGGGTGTAAAATATTGACCAGCACCACTATTCTCGGCGTTTTTTTGCAGCAAGGATTCATAGATTTCACCTTTGATATCATAGCCTGTTGATGTCCAATTCTCCTCATCAATGAGGTTGATAAGCTTCTGAAGTTTCGATGAATCATGAATTTTATTCTGTGCGCCTGAAAAAATCTTTTTTAACATGCCTCCCGAATCAGTGAGTGTTTTCAATATCTTCTCATATTGATCCAGTAGTTCACCTCCTTTATTAGCTACAAGGCTTTTCCAGTTACAGATATCTGGTAAGCTGTATTTATTTTTGTTCTCATCTGCCATTTTTAGAAACAGCAGATAAGTGAGCTGTTCCAAATAATCGTTATATCCTAAGCCATCATCCCGCAACGTATCGCAAAATGACCATATTTTTTGTACAAGATTATTTGTTGTCATAACGTTCTTACGAAATTTTTTAACCAAGAATATCCATTAAGTTCTGAATGGACCATTAAGCACGCCTTTGCAGTACTTGTATATGATTTTCTTTCGGAATCCACCAGCTTAATTAATTCTTCAAAACACTTCCTGACCATTGCTTTTTTCACTGCCGGTGCAGAGTTGTCAATATTCTTTTTTGCGTCCTTTATTTGAGCTACACAATCATCCCAGACTATTTTCCTTGCAGTATTAAGCTGATCCAAGTCTAGGTGATAATAAAATATAGATTGTTTAACCCTATCTATTTCATCTTCATCTGTCGTTGCTGGAATGGGAATACCCTTGTCGAAAGTGAGCAAGGATACGTCTACAGGGTTCGTAGGATCCAATAGGACAGGATCTTCGCAAGCCAAATTTTCTTCATCATTTGCAACCCGGCCCAAAACCAAATTGAGAGGGAAATAATCTCCTTTTCCCTTTACGTCTTCACAATCACCAAGACGGTCACGTCTTAGTTTATTTGCCAATGCACCAGCTAACCTGTAGTTATCCCAATCGTATGCCTTCCACCAATAACCATTTTCCTTATGAACAACTGATTTGCTCTTGGCGTTTGTATAATCAGTTTTCTGCTTGGATTTATTTTTTGGTCGAAAATGATCAACCTCAAAATCCCCATTGCCAATAGGAGCTTCAGAATACCAGCACTTATTGTGCGAAAGGGAAAGCATGCGAGGCTGAAACATATTCCAATCCGGATGGTCTGTTATATAAGCCTTTAATTCGGCTACAGATAAACCTGCCATCGCATTCAGATGGGCTTGCCTTATAGCATCCCACCCAATATCAACGGCTGCCTGCTCAAGCGTACTATTATCGATATACCTCATGCTTTTTTCTCTTCTTTGATTATTTCATCAAGTACTTCGCGGGCAATTTTATCTAATTCTTCCTCTTCTGCTTTGGTATATTTTCGATTGACAAAAGCTTCATTTTCACTTGTGAGCTGCAAAAACTTGTTATATCTGCTGTCAGCTGTATCATCGTCAAACCCTATACGATCAAAATATTTTTTCAGGCGCTCAAATTCTACTCGCTCATCTTCCGGTAACTCTCCATTTGTGAGCTTAGCTTGCAGATAACGCTTCTGATTAAGCAAGTCTTCAAGCTTTTTGCTGATCAGTGAAGGAATCCCAAATAATTCACTGGTAAGTATTTTAGAAACACTCATTTCTCGTGGACTGACAAACGGATTGAATGCCTCCGTTTTACCTTCTTCATTTTTCTTAAAGACTTGCACCTGATTTCTTTTCAGGTTACCAATTACCAGAGGATCATGAGAACAAAAGATGATTTGAGTTGTCTCTTGCCTTTTCACCACACTATCAAGATAATCCAGGTATTTCCATTTCCATAACGGATTTAGATGCGTATCTGGTTCGTCAAGTAATACCAAAGATTCTTCGTCCTTGGTAAATTTCAGCAGCCCTAAAACTGTTAATAATTGTTTTTCTCCCTCACTAAGCTCGTTCATAGCGAGCTCGCCATCCACTGATTCTTTACCAACAGTAATTTTGACATCATGTAAAAGGTTAGAAATGTGGATGCTTTCCAAGGCATTGAACAATTCTATCTTATTGCTATACTTTGCATCAACCAGCTTTTTAAAATCGTTAAGGTCTTTGATGAATAAATATTTTCGATATTGGGTTTCTGTCTTTTTGTAGCTTACATTTACCCGTGCCTTTTCCTCTATAGGGGCAAATGCAATTCCATACAGATCATCCAGTAGTTTTCTAACTAAGCCTTCTGCTCCCCAAAATAGTTCAGTTTTATTTTTTGATTGAACCCATGCAGGTTCTTTTAGCATAAACAATGCAGATCCAAAATCGGTAATTTTTAGTTCTTGTTTTAAAAATTGCAATGTCTCGGCTGACTGATCTGGAAAAAGATAAAACGCAATCAAAGCAAAATTGGCATGGACGTTTTGTGCTAAAAAGATTCTGCGGATAGAATTGAAATTCTCTATTTTGGCGTGCTCCTTTATGATTAGATCATAGTAAAGTTTTTGATGAGGTATATAAAGATCATTTAACCTATCACTGATCCCGGAATAATAAATAAATATATGTTTGGGAAGAAATTGATCTATATTTTTCGTAAAATTTGTAGTTTCAACGGTCCCATCAACGATGAACTTGTATTTACCTTTCTCATAACTTACCTCAATCATTCGATTACGGCACTCATATTTTATATAAAAATCGAAAACAGGCGATTGTTTCCGATTATAGTTATAAGTCAAATCTAGATCTCTGAATATTATAACCAGGGCTTCCATAAAATTTGATTTGCCGGTAGCATTAAGCCCCAACAAGACCGTTTCCATCGCTTTCTCGTCAATGTCGATTTGAAAATCTGTGAGATTTTTAAATGTCGTCTTGATATGTACTTGATCAACTCTCATAATCTCTATTTTTCTCTAAGTGAAATGAAACCTTTAGGATCCTCTTTAATGAGATGTGAAATCTTTTTCAATGCAGCATAGAATTTCTCGATATCGCCTTTATATCGACTACTCTCCCATACTTCTTTCGCGGACAATGATTGCTGTGATGCCTGAAGTATCTCAATAATATCTTTGTTATTCATCGTAATTTTAGTTTTTTTAGGCTTTTTCTTGATTTCGTTTTTTGCAGCGGAGACCATCCTTTGCCTTTCATAAATTATTTCTGTTAATAGACTGTTTATAGAAATATCAGATGACTTTTGTGAAACGAGAAATCCGTTAAAAGCTTTTTTTAAAATACTTTGCTTTGCGTAATCCATTTGAACCTGTATTGATTGGACCTTTAAAACTGAATGGCTATATATACTCAATTGTGCATCTATCTTTTCTACAATTTTTATTTGCTCATCAAGCGAAACCAGAGGAATTATTAAGTTCGATAGAATTGAGATATTTATAGAAGCAAGATTAGTCGTCTGTTTACCACTCTTGAAAAAATATTCCCTTGCTGCTTTTGTTTTTGAGTAGTATGATATATAATTTGAATTATAGTCAGGTGATTTTGGCCTTGCCCGGAAAATATGATTTTGATGGATGCACTCATCTATTTCGCCTTGCCACACTGTACCTCTTCCCAATTTATCTCGATCTCCTCCTTCGGTATATAGAATATCACCGATAGAAAGTAAATATTTATCCTTTTCTTTTATAGGGATTCTGATGGTTTTTACATCTTCTAAGTTTAAGTAACCATCTTGGACGTTTGCCACCCTTAGATAAGGCAATTCTACTGTTTCTTTTCCTGTCAGATTGCGTCCTTTTGTTACGCCTCCTACTATTGAACAAATTTCACTCAATGAAGCCTCACGTTCTACAGTAATGCGTTTAAAGGTTTCCTCATAAAGCGCCTGTTGAAACAAATTCAGTTTTGATTGAGCTTCTTTTACTTTCTGAATACTGTCATCTAGCTCACTGAATAACTCTTCTATCTTTTGAACAATCCTTTCCTGCTCTTCAATAGGAGGTAATGGTGCTTTAATTTTAAATAACACTTGCGGATCTACATGAGGAATACCTGTACCCTTAGTGTGACTTTTTATATAACCATTGATAAACTGAAGGTAATAGTAGATATAAAGCTCTTTAACGAGGACTGGGGTAATTTTCATCAATGTAGACCCTAATGCACCCTCTTTTCCCTTGAAGACCAATCCTGACCTGGCTCCATCCCAGACCATAGCCAATGATTTCTCATCTATCAGTGTCGCGTCGGCTGCAATAGCATATTGCTTTATTTGGTTTTTTTCAAATGCTTCAATATCCAGATAGGAAATGGTATTTTCCTGCTGTTGTTTAGTAAGGGCAGTTTTTCTTCCTTTGGAAAAGAGCGCAATATCTTCCAAATGAACTAGCTGCCAGTTTTCTGGCAAATGATATAATCCTAAATCTTTGTTCATCACTAGACTTTTTCCAATAGTTCGATTTCTATAAGTTTATATGCGTCTTTTACATTATAAAGAATCCCTGGCCTCAGAAGACCTTCCATATCGGTTGCAAATTCTTTGTCAGCAGCTTTCTTTCCCATGTTATCCATAAACTCCTGTTTAGTAACGCTATGTTCCTCGTGCTCCATATAAAAATTCCAAGCTTCCAAAATTCTGGTTGAATCAATAGAAGTTTGCTTCATCGCATACCACATATCAAAAAGATCTCTTCCTTTACTACGCTGATACATAGCCCTCATTTTGGTTCCTAATAATTCTGCTAATTCGTAAGTGGGAATTAAAACCTTATTTTTGTACCATTCAGAATCCATTGTATAGCGAACCTCTTTAATGCCATAAATGGTGTGATGTTCGCGACAGTTCACTTCAACCTTCAACCGGAGGGGAATATCGTCTTCAGAATTAAATCTATAGATTAGTGTGTTGTTGTGCTGTTTTTGTTTCCTGACGGGATTGTTACCTAAAAATGATAATACCTCTCTCAGCCTATTTATAATGGGACCGAACGGTTCGGATTTGACTTGCACAAGGTCAATATCTTCTGAGTATCTAACCGCCGGTGCCAAGTGTAGCTTGTGCAACGCAGTGCCTCCCCTAAAAGCAAGCCGCTCACGGAGAAAGTCATCCTCGTAAATGGCCATCAGTGATCGTTCAATCACAAGATCTTGTTCTACCTGATAATCTTCCTGCCAGGGAGCTTTATTTCGCCATGCCGTTATATACGCTTTAGGTACCATTAATCAACTTCTATTTCTATGTTCTGTACAACCTTCCAATCATTCCCAGTAATCATATCCACTTTTTCTTTTTGTGGCCTAAGTAAGACCGGAAAATGATTAACCGTATTTAGATACCCTTTCAGGGGTGCACTGAAGTCCTTTAATCCTAATATTTCATCAAATAGGAACCCCAAACGCTGAACGGCAGTTACCGGAGAGTACCTTGAGGCAGTCTCTACTAACTTATCAGCTTTTATAGACTCGGTTAGTTCCTCTAAAACAGTAACTACTCTGTTCATGCCTCCAGACTGCTCATAGTAATACACCAGATCTAGTGCAGTTAATTCGGGAGAAGAAATATTGATGTAACCTGTGTCAACTTTCCTCTTTATTATATCAGCTTCCGACCAATCTTTTTTTACAAGAAACTTTATTTTAAGATTGTCCTTTTCAATATCCCTTAAGCTGGGTTTTGTGGTTATTATAGAAAAGGATTGCGGTTGCTGATGAGCAGCCCCATAGTAAGCAGCCGCGTTTAATAGTGCAACGTAATACTCCCGATTCAAAAATTTCATTAGATCTGAAACGAAGAAAGATGGTGGAGGCATCCCTTTGCTTCTATATTCAGGCGTTACTATAACATAAAATTCATTTCGCACCAATGCAATTTCCCGCTTTCCTTTAAGTCGCTGCAACGCTTTTTTAATTGCTTCATCGGACTGCTCAAATTTGTGTCTCACTTCGCCCAAAGAAAACGCATACCGCCCCGCTGAACGCAGGTCGACAAGAAAATCCTCCAAATATCCGTACTGAAGCTTCATTAAGTTGTTGTTTGTTCAAAGGGATGCTTTAAATCCCTTTTTGCAGACGTAAACTTAATTAAAATATTCATAGTTTACTATGCCTAGTCATAATAATCTATTAATAATTCAGAGTAACGCTCGAAAAATATTAAGTATAGAATTTCGCCGTGGTTTATGAAAAAAGGCATATCCTATCACAGTTCTTCAGATAAAATAAATAAGATTTCTCGTGAAAACCGTTAAATATTAGCTCAAGACGGCATTATAATTTCAGAAGAACAAGCTAAAATTATTCTTGATTTTATGGAGAGAGGACAAAATAGTCATTGACCAATATTTGAACGAGATTAAATTAGAAGGGAAAACAGAACTTTAATATACCTACCCACCTACTGGTACTCGAACTTTGAACCACTTGTAAATCAATACATTTGAAGATCTTGCCGTTGTTTGCAACGTTTAATCGAACTAAAAAGCCTTCAAATCAATGATCTGAAGGCTTTTTAAATTTTTGTGATCCCGCTGGTACAAAACTCGAACTATTTAATTTCTGATTTGAAGCTTATGGTAGATATTTTAGCGGCATAAATTATTCTATGTGGGCTATAATTCAGCGGTGTCAATAATATGAAGTTTAGATTATAAATAACTCTAAGCCTAAAACTTTAATTTTTTCTGTATTATTAACTAAAGCTTACTCTTTTGGAAAGGCAATTGTCTTTTACTAAGCATCATTGGGTTTTAAGTCTTATTTTTCCACCTTGAAGTAGCTTTGCCATTGTCTTGCCTGCCATCGTAATGATAAAAAAACAGCAATCTCTAATTGAGCATCCTAAACTCTATAGGTGAATAACCAACACGCTGTTTGAACAATCGGGTAAAATGCTGTGGATACTTAAAGCCCAACTCATAAGCCACCTGACTAACTGTTTTACTTGTATCAAATATCTTTTCTTTGGCGATGCTGATCACTTTTGACTGTACATACTCCTGAGCCGTTTTACCAGTTTCCTTTTTAATCAGGTCTCCGAAATAGTTTGGAGATAAACTGAGTTCGTCTGCGCAGTAGGCAACAGTAGGCAGACCTGTGGTTTGTGGTTTATCCGATTGAAAATACTCATTCAATAAATTTTCAAACCTTTCCAAAACGCCCTTGTGAACATTGTCGCGGGTAATAAACTGGCGGTCATAGAAACGGACACAGTAATTAAGCAGCAGCTCGATAGTTGATACAATCAGCCGTTTGCTGTGCTTATCAATAGGATGTTCAAGCTCATAGTCAATCTTGGAGAAACATTCCAGCACAATTTTACGTTCACGTTCAGAGAGATGAAGTGCCTCGTTCGACTGATAGCCGAAGAAGCTGTACTCCTGGATATGTCTTCCCAAGGAAGTGCCATGTATCAAATCGGGATGAAAGACAAGCGCATAGCCTTTGGGCTGGTAAGTTTCTCCTGTGTTTTCAACGCTGACTACTTGTCCCGGAGCAATAAACACCAATGTCCCTTCCTGGTAATCATAAGTATGCCGGCCGTAGCGCAGGTCGCCGCATTTTATTTCTTTTAAAAAGACGGTATAAAATCCGAAATACATATTGGAGGCCTGCCGGGGATTTGCCTTCGACATATCAATCACGCTTACCAGCGGGTGAAGCGTTTCTGTATTGTTAAAAACATTGTAGTCATTTATAGTCTCAAACCTTTTCATGCTATTCATGCCCTGTTATTTTTCTCATTCAAATTTACCGCTTTATTTATCCCGGAACTACTCTCAGAGTTCCAATCAGTAATATTGGTAAACATATCCGTAATCTGTATAACAATTTAAAGAACAAGAGGCCGGAACTTTGTATTGTTTATCAGAGGCAGATACTTATAGAAAAATATTATGGAAAAAGCAGTGTTAAACAACGGCGTTGAAATGCCCATCTTAGGATTTGGCGTTTTTCAGGTAACAGATTTAGAAGAATGTGAAAGAAGCGTTGTTGACGCTGTCGAAACAGGTTACCGCCTTATCGATACGGCTCAATCCTACATGAATGAAGAAGCTGTTGGCAGAGGCATCAAAAACAGCGGTGTGCCGAGGGAAGAACTTTTTATCACCACCAAGCTTTGGATACAATCCAATGGTTATGAAGGAACAAAAAAGGTTTTTGAAAATTCATTGAAGAAATTGCAAGTAGACTACCTGGATTTATACCTTATTCATCAGCCCTATGGCGATGTATATGGTGAATGGAGAGCGATGGAAGAGCTATACAAAGAAGGAAAGATCAGAGCCATCGGCGTTTCCAACTTTCAGCCGGACAGGCTTATGGATTTGATTATTCACAACGAAATTGCTCCGGCAGTCAACCAGATTGAAGTAAATCCTTTCAATCAGCAGATTGATGCACAAAAGTTTTTACAGGAAAACAAGGTACAGATTGAAGCATGGGCTCCATTTGCAGAGGGAAGAAACGATATTTTTAAAAACGAGCTGCTGCTTTCCATTGCTGCGAAATATCAGAAAAGCGCTGCCCAGGTCATTCTTCGATGGATTTCCCAAAGAGGAATTGTTGTTCTTTCAAAATCGGTTCGCAAAGAAAGAATGGAAGAAAATCTAAATGTGCTTGACTATGAATTAAGTGCTGAAGATATGGAAGCCATCCAGATACTGGACACAAAAACGAGCAGCTTCTTCGACCACCGCGACCCGGCAATGGTAAAATGGCTTGGAGAAAGAAAATTGGATAACTAAACCCGCTAACAAAGAAAAGCATGGAAAAGAGAGAATTAGGAAAAAGCGGATTGGAAGTATCCGCTCTTGGTTTGGGTTGTATGGGATTAAGTTTTGGTTTAGGTCCTGCAATAGATAAACAAGATGCCATTAAATTAATCAGAAAAGCCTTTGAACTCGGCGTTACTTTTTTTGATACCGCCGAAGCGTATGGGCCTGGTGCAAATGAAGAATTATTAGGCGAAGCGTTGCAGCCATTTCGAAAAGAAGCAGTGATTGCCACCAAATTTGGTTTCAGGGAAGGTAAAACAGCTTTAGGAACCGACAGCCGTCCGGAAAATATAAGAGCGGCTGCGGAAGCAGCATTGAAACGTTTGAGAACAGATGTTATTGATTTATTTTATCAACACCGTGTTGACCTCAATGTTCCCATTGAAGATGCTGCAGGAACAGTGAAGGACTTAATCAAAGAAGGAAAAGTAAAACACTTTGGTCTTTCAGAAGCAGGTGCCGGGACCATTCGTAAAGCACATGCTGTGCAGCGGGTAATGGCACTGCAGAGTGAATATTCGCTTTGGTGGAGAGAACCGGAAAAAGAAATCATTCCAACATTGGAAGAACTTGGAATTGGCTTCGTTTCATTCAGCCCGCTTGGTAAAGGTTTTCTTACAGGAAAGATTGATGAAAACACCACGTTTGATAAAAGTGATTTTCGAAATACTGTTCCGCGTTTTTCTGAAGAAAACAGAAAAGCGAACCAGGTATTAGTTGATTTGTTAGGCAGGATTGCAAATGAAAAAAATGCAACGAATGCGCAAATAGCATTAGCCTGGCTGCTGGCGCAAAAGCCCTGGATTGTTCCTATTCCCGGCACTACCAAACTGCACCGGCTGGAAGAAAATATTGGAGCGGCTGAAATCAAATTAACGGAGAATGACCTCAAAGAAATTGATGATGCAGTTTCAAAAATTGAAGTACAGGGTGCCCGTTATCCGGAGCAGGCGCAAAAAATGGCGGGTCGTTAAGCAGGCAGAAATAAATTACTTAAGTAAAATATCAAAAAGAAGAACCATGAAAAAAGCACTGTATTTAATGATTTTATTATCTGCCATTCTTTCCAGCAGGATAACGGCACAAGAGACGCCTGTATTTCCAAAAGGTAAAATAGCTGCGAACACTGATAATTACACCGGAACTGTATGGCTGAGTGAATTGGCCGAGCCTGACAGCATCTTTAATCTTAGTTTGGCGCAGGCAGCATTTGCACCCAGCTCAAAGCTAGACTGGCACATTCATCCTGCAGGGCAATATTTACTTATCACGGAAGGCGTCGGTTATTACCAGGAAAAGGGCAGACCAATTCAAATAGTTCATAAAGGAGATGTCATAAAATGCCTTCCCGGCGTAGAGCATTGGCACGGCGCATCGCCCAGCAGCAGCTTTGCATATATCGGCGTTACGCCAACTCAAAAAGGAAAAACAATATGGCAGAAAAGAGTAACAGATACAGAATATAACAGCGTAAAACCTCCGGTTGTCAATAACACAAATGCAGAAGAGGAAATCAAAAGCCTTTCACAAAAGAAATGGCAATGGATGGCAGACAAAAATGTGGATTCTTTAAATGCACTGTTCGATGAAAAATCCGTTTTCGTACATATGGGAGGCAGCTGGGGAAAAACTTCTGAACTCAACATTATCAAAAGCGGCGGGATTTGGTATAAGAAAGCCGATATCCATTCAGTCTCTGTAAATATAATCGGCAGCACTGCTATCCTGTTAAATAACATCACCTTACTGGCTGTGGTAGGCGGCAATGAAGTAACCAATCCCTTTATCGTTACTGAAGTATATATTAAAGAGAACGGCAGATGGATGTTAGACTCCTTGTCGTTTACTAAACTGCTTAGGCCTAACGATACACAACATTGAGGCAGGCACCTTTAATCTATCAGCAGCATGTCTCACTGTGAATAAAAAAGACATTAATGAAAACAACCACCTATATGGCGCATATACTGCTGGCTTTTTTGCTTTCAGTTTCAGCTTGTTCTTCATCCCAAACAAAGGATATTAACGCTAAAATGAACACTGTTTTAGACAGCAGCAAAATATTAATTGTGTACCTGTCCCGGACAAATAACACAAAGGCAGCAGCGGAAATCATCCACAATAATGTGGGAGGAACATTGGCTGCACTTGAAATGGAAAAGCCATACCCAGAGAACTATCAAGCCATCGTGCAGCAGGTAGACAGGGAAAATGAAACAGGCTATTTACCGCCGTTAAAAACAAAGATTGCCGGCATTGAAAAATACGATGTCGTGTTTGTGGGCTTTCCTACCTGGGATATGCAATTGCCGCCGCCGGTGAAAAGCTTTTTGCATCAATATGATTTCAGCGGTAAAACCGTAATTCCATTTAATACAAACGCGGGTTATGGTGTTGGAAGCAGTTTCCAGACCATAAAACAACTGTGCCCCAACAGCAAGGTATTAGAAGGTTTTTCAACCAAAGGCGGAGTGGAAAGAGACGGAATTTATTTTGTAATGAAAGGCGAAAAAGAAAAACAGGTGCAGGACGAAGTGCAGCAATGGCTGCGAAAAATAGGGATAATTAAGTAAGTACCAGGCTGAATTGTATTACATTCAAAAAAGTTATCATGAATAAATTGAAAAAGATAAACCGAATATATTTTGCTCTTTCAGCGATTACGGCCTCTGCCCTTTTTACTGCATGTACATCAATAAAAGAAAGCACAAGCAGGGAACCGTTAATGATTCAGGAACAGGGCAGCTTTGCAGTAGGCGGAACAAAGATTACCGAACCCGGAAGCTTCGATTTGAACAGCGTTTTGAAACCCCAGGGACAGACTTTTCACGGCGACCATGCTTATGCTTTTTATCAAATTCCGGTAAAAGCCCGAAGGTATCCCCTGGTTTTTCTGCATGGAGCCGGACAGTCCAAAAAAACATGGGAAACAACACCAGACGGAAGAGAAGGTTTTCAGAATATTTTTCTTCGTAGGAAATTTCCTGTTTACCTTCTTGACCAGCCCAGGCGTGGTGAGGCGGGGAAGAGCACCGTTGCCGTAACGATTACGCCAACACCAGACGAGCAGTTCTGGTTTACGCAGTTCAGGTTAGGTAATTATCCCGATTATTTTCCAAATGTTCAGTTTCCAAAAGATTCGGCTTCCCTGGAACAGTTTTTCAGACAGATGACCCCGAACACGGGCAGTTTTGATGCCAACGTTATTTCGGATGCGGTTTCACAATTGTTTGATAAGATTGGAGAAGGCATTTTGGTTACGCATTCACAGGGGGGCAGCCCGGGCTGGTTTACGGCTGTCAAAAACGATAAGGTGAAAGCCGTAGTGGCCTATGAACCCTACAGCAGCTTCGTGTTCCCTCAAGGAGAACTGCCCCAGCCGATAAAATCCGCAGGTCTTTTTGGTGAACTGAAAGGTGTGGAAATACCCTTGTCGGATTTCATCAAGCTGACCAAAATACCAATAGTTGTTTACTATGGAGACAACATTGCCGGGGAACCGACTAAAGTATGGAATAAAGACCATTGGCGTTCAGGACTTGAAATGGCAAAGATTTGGGCTGCCACCATCAACAAACACGGGGGCGACGCAACGGTGGTACACCTGCCGAAAATCGGTATCAAAGGCAATACACATTTTGCCTTTTCTGACTTAAACAATATCCAGATAGCGGACGAATTATCCAAATGGCTAAAGGCAAAAGGGTTGGATAAGTAATATTGGCAGGTAAAACCGTAATCCATTTACCCCTTCTATCGGTTTCAGTTCAGAACTTTGTACCATCAATTTGTTTCGGAGGATAAAAAATGATAATGAGCAAGTTTTTAAAATCGGTACTATTTGTAATGGCAATAATGGTTACAATCGCTGTGAATGCCCAAACGGATACAAATCAAAATTTAAGCACGAAGCAGCAAGCCCTTGTCCGAATTGCGACAGTTACGGCAAAAGGCGATTTAGCAAAGCTGAAAACAGAACTGAATGCAGGACTTGATGCCGGATTGACCGTTAATCAAATCAAAGAAGCTATCGTTCATCTCTATGCCTATGCCGGATTTCCCCGCAGCATTCGCGGGCTGCAGACTTTTATGGCTGTCTTAAATGAACGCAAAACCAAAGGTATTAATGATGTAATAGGTGCCGAAGCATCGCCCATAAATGATAAACGCAGCAAATACGACCGGGGGAAAGCTATTTTAGACACACTTTTGGGCGCTCCGCAGAATGGTCCCAAAACCGGCTATTCGGCATTTGCCCCCGAAATAGAAATTTTCCTGAAAGAGCATCTTTTCGCTGATATTTTTGAACGGGATGTTTTAACCTATGCAGAAAGAGAGCTGGTTACCATATCAGTCCTCAGCAGCATTGGCGGCGTGGAACCTATGCTTCGTTCGCATTTGAACATCTGCCTGAATGTCGGCTTAACCCCCAGCAAATTGCAGCAATTTGTGAAAGTTATAAAAACAACCGCAGGTGAAAAAGAAGCAGAATCAGCTCAATCCGTATTGGACGAAGTGCTGAAAAACAACCATTCACAATAAAATTAAAACATAACAACATGAAAAAAATAGCATCAATCATCGCAATAGCAGCGTCAATAGCAGCTGCAGATGCGGTAAATGCACAATCGGCTCAAAAGGTACATCAACAAAATCCCTGGACTTTGGTATATGAAGGAGCCATTACCAAAAATGAAAAAGGGAAAGTAAACATTCATCCAGTTACCTATAAACTGAACGGGATTGACATTGCTGCCAATGTTTATACACCGGCCAATTATGATCCGTCAAAGAAATATCCCGCAGTAACGGTAGCACATCCTAACGGAGGTATAAAAGAACAGACAGCCGGATTGTATGCGCAGCGTTTGGCGGAAGCCGGTTACATCACCATTGCTGCCGACGCATCATACCAGGGCGCAAGCGGCGGCGAGCCTCGTCATACGGATAAACCCCAATACCGAACAGAAGACATTCACGGTATGGTTGACTTTATTTCGCAATATCCGGGCGTGGATGCGAACCGAATAGGCGCTTTAGGGATTTGTGGCAGCGGTGGTTATACTTTAAAAGCATCCCAATCAGATAAACGCATTATGGCCGTTGCCACTTTGAGCATGTTCAACTCAGGTGAAGTAAGACGCAATGGCTTTCAAAATTCCCAGTTAAACACTATTCAGGAACGCTTGAAACAAGCTTCGGATGCCCGTGCGCAAGAAAAAGCGGGTGGTAAAATCAAGGAAGATGAGCGGATAGAAACAGGTGGCAAACCTCTTTATTCAGGTGTGGCGAGCATCACAGATGAAGAAATTGCCAAAACCCGGACGGATTTATATCGTGAAGGATACGAGTACTATTACAGAACTCATGCACATCCCAATTCAACCTTTTTATACACCACGAGCAGCCTGATGGATTTAATGACCTGGGATGCCACCGACCAAATCGAATTAATCAACCAGCCTTTGCTCATGATGGCTGGCAGTAAAGCCGATACAAAATACATGACTGATGAAGCGTTTGCCAAAGCAGCCAATGCGAAAAATAAGGAACTTTTTGTGATTGATGGCGCTACGCATATACAAACGTATTGGAAACCCGAATATGTAGAGCAGGCAGTAAACAAATTAACCAGTTTCTTTGGTAAGAATCTTTAATAATTATGATGAAAAGATATAAATACTTAATGATAATCGCTGTTATATCCATTGTCATTACTTCCTGCACACAATCAGCAAAGCAGGAACAGACAGTTATTAAGAATGACAAAATATTTCCGCGGGGTGAAAAAATCACCAGCAGCAATTTCATAGGTACCGCCTGGCTAAACTCGTTGGTTGAAGCTGACAGTGTCAACCAGAACGCGGCAGGAAGTGTAACCTTTGAAGCGGGCGCAAGGACCAATTGGCATAGTCATCCGGCCGGGCAGATTATATTGGCTTTAGAAGGCGAAGGATATTATCAGGAAAAAGGACAACCAAAGAAAGTTCTCCATAAAGGCGATGTGGTAAAGTGCCCGCCTAATGTCCCGCACTGGCATGGCGCAAGTGCGAATAAAGAATTTATTCAGGTGGCCATAACAGGAAGAGAAAAAGGGCCAACAGAATGGCTGAAACCTGTCACAGAGGAGGAATATTCAAAATAAATCAAGTATCATCTTAAATTTAAAAAATGAACAGTCAATATAATGCTGCTTCACCAAGCCCCTACTTACACATGTACTCTGCTATAAATGCTTGTTTTGTTGGACGGAACAATATTTTATTGATGTTTACGTCTTCCGGTTGACTGATAGTAAAAGCGACCATTCTTGCAAAGGAATCTGCCGGAATTGCAAAGTTTTCATAGAAATCCTTGATGCCCTTGAACAACATCTTCTTCCGTAATGATGTTTGACAGTTCTGTTGCTACTGCTCAAGGTGAAATAATGGATGTGCGAAGATTATACTCTTTCACTTCCTGGTATAGCCCTTCGGAAATAACCCGCACAGCATGTTGGGCAATAGCTGCATAAAAATAATATTAGTCTCTGTCTATTATCAGCCCTTAATCTGCTACCTCATTTCGTCACTTGAATCAAGTAAATGATTGTATTTCAGAATTGTTGTCAAGGACAAACAAAAACCACCTTTCAATTTAATGCATCTAAGCAGAAAGATTCTTCTCATTGGATTTGTAATCCCGATACCGCAATTATTATTTAAAAATTGAGAGACTGATTCAAGCGCGGCTTTCAGAGAAGTTGATATTTTTTAGGTTACATTTAATATTAGAAAATAGCCGTCTAAAAAGACAGCTATTTCTAATTTAATTCACTAATCGAATCAGAATTAATATTATTTATTAAAACTCTTTTTAAGTTCATCGGCTGCCATGTTCTCTGCTTGTTCTGCATCCGGTACTACAGCACCCATTCCAAAAAATTCATGAGTAACTCCTTCAAAAGTTTTTTGCGTTACTGTAACACCTGCCGTCTGCAATTTATCGGCCAACATTTCTCCTTCACTTTGTAAGGGGTCAAGCTGAGCAGAAATTATAGTAGTTGGAGGTAAACCTGCCAAATTTGCTCCTACCAAATTAATTAAGGGATTATGACCTGCTTCAGCATCAGGCAAATACTTTGCAAAAAACCATTCCATTAAAGGCTTATTTAGAGGCTTTGAAGTAACATATTTATTGTAAGAAGCCGTTGTAGTATCAATACCGGCAATTGGATAAACAAGTACTTCATGAACAGGTAATGCAATACCATTATCTCTTGCCATTATACTTACTGCTGCTGCTAAATTACCTCCGGCACTTTCTCCTACAACTGCAACTTTTGTCGGATCGCCATTAATTGTAGAAGCATTATTCAGCACCCATTGATAAGCCGCATATGAATCATTATGAGCAGTTGGAAATTTATATTCTGGCGCCTGCCGGTACGCAACAGATACCAAGACGGCACCTGCTTTGTCTGCCAAAGCGCGGGCGGAGGCATCATAAGTGTCCAGGTTAGCAATTACCCAGCCTCCCCCATGATAATAAACAATTACAGGGAAAGGGCCATTTCCTGATTGTGGCGTGTAAACACGCAGATGGATAGAACCACCTTGAACAGGAATATTTTTGCCTGTAGTATCAACATTAGTATGCGGCATAGAAATGCCATTTTCTTGCATTACAGCCTTTAAAGCATCTGCAAATGAGGGCTGCTTTCTTGCTTCCTGTGCAGTGAGTGTTGTTAAAGGTGGTGCACCAAAACTTGCAAGTTTTTCAATTACAGCCTGCATTTCCGGCTTAATATTAGGAGCCCATTCCGGTTTTGGACCTGTAGGAGTAACTTTGGGTTCATCATTCTTTTTCTTACAAGATGATAAAACCAAGATACCGAGTATTGCTACAATCAGTCCTTTATAAAAGACATGACTGAAAGCACTGTAACCTTTTGATATCTTTTTTTCGGTGGTTAAATACTTTGTTTTCATAAAATAGATACTAAATAATTTATAATATTATGTAGGTATAAAATAATCGTACCAAACAGGTGTTGATTTAAAAAAATAACAATCCTCCTAATCAGGTTTAAAAAGTTTTTATAAATAATACTATCAAAAGGATTGAGTCTGAAGACAGAAACACATTAATTGAGCAGAGTGTAGGGCTTGAAGTTGCTTCCACTATAAAATAATTTCCAACTAAACGCCCTCGTTAGCGCTTATTTTTTATTATAGCAGTTTCTTGGCGAGATTTGCAAATCTTAAAAACTAATGGTAAAATTCCAGTATTTTAATAAGGTAATTTTTATCAATCAAATACTCAGAGAATCCACAATCTTCTCCAGTATGTGTTATACTAAATTTTTTTAAAGACGGATAAATTCCAATTATTAATGAAAACTTTTAGCATATCACTGATAAATTCCTTTGAAAGCAGTTCAATCAAAGATGACAAGCTTGAACGAATGGCGGTTAAAACCAAGGATTCAAATTTTACTGTAATTAAGGATATGGAAAATACGAATATATTTCTGACGGATTGCGGGGAAATGAGTTTTAACGATTTAAAGCAAGTGTTAGAATTATTTATTAGGTTAAACAGTATTAAAAGTTTTCCATCTAATAAAATTCCATAAGATCCTACCAGATTTCTTAAAATTCGTAACAGTAACCTACTAAGATCGTAGTAGGAGTTTCTAGTCTCATTTCTAAAAAACTTCCTATCAAACCAAGCAATCAAGCTATTGATACTTATTATCAGATGTCATTACGAGAAACTCTGTAAATAACTCCATTAGTATCATCTGAAACGAGTAAAGAACCGTCAGGATGTACAGCTAAGCCAACTAATCTTCCAAAATGAGCTCTGTTGTTATTAATAAGAAATCCGGTTAGAAAATCATCAAAACGGACTGGTTTGCCATTTTCAAAATGCAGGCGTACTACTTTATACCCCGCTGGGACACTCCTGTTCCAGGATCCCCGCATAGTAATAAAAGCATCATTCTTGTACTCTGCAGGAAATGAACTGCCGGTATAAAAAATTAGTTGCATTGGAGCTGAATGCGCCTGATAAGTTAATGTTGGAAGTGTGGTTGATTTTAAATATTGATTATAGGTTGTATCTCCTTTCGGTCTGTCGCTTGGATTATATTTGCCTTCTCCATAAATATAGGGCCATCCGTAATTTGCATCCTGCTTAATCTGATTCAGTTCTTCTTTCTGCTCCTCATCTCCAAGCCAGTCTATTCCGTGGTCCATTCCCCAAAGTTCCCCTGTTTCCGGATGCCACCCAAATCCTATTGTATTTCTCAAACCCTTTACAAAAATTTGCAGGTTAGAACCATCAGCATTAGCTCTTAAAATAGTGGCATTCTTCGCATTCGGCTCCGGGCATGAATTACATGTGCTTCCAACAGTAATGTAAAGCATTCCATCAGGTCCAAAAGCAAGCGTACGGTTAGGATGCTGGCCTCCGTCAGGTAACGTACTAATAATCAGTTGCGGTGTACCCAGAGTTCCGTCTGTATTAATATCAGCGGTATAAACATCTCTTACCGATACCATATATATTTTAGAGTTATGGATAGTGAGCCCATGCACCTGTTTAATCGTTGCTACGGTTTGCTTACTATCAGAAACTCCATCGTTATCCGTATCTTTTAAAAGCATTACAATTCCTGCTTCCCTGTCAGAAACATAAACATTTCCTGTGCTGCTTACCGTAACGATCCTTGGCTTGCCTAATTGATCTGCAAATTTTTTCACTGTAAAACCAGCCGGAACTTTTAACTGCTGAATATTTTCATCTGAAGCAGGAGCCAGAGCAGGCCTGAATACAAATCCTTTAATTTCTGTTGAGGTCGGGTCTTCTTCAGTTTCAGGAACGATTGTATCCCAAAAGCTGTCTTTTTTAGAGCAGCTATAAACTAAACCAGTAACGATGGCTGTAATAGCAAGAGTCTTGATCCAGGTTTTCATAAGTGCAAAGTTGAAGGGATTTAAAATTTAACAGGAGGCAATTGTTATTGTTATAAAAAAATTAAAAAAGTTTCTACGCACTTAACTTTCGTTTTCTATATCATGGGTATAAGTATAGGCACCTCATCAATAATGGGAATTGACAATTTTCTGCTTTGGGAAACCTGATCTGATAAACCTTCAGCGAGGACAGGATTACGAATCCGAGTACTTCAATCTTCCTTTATCTGCAATATTAAGGAAACTGTACAATGCATTTATTGTTAGTCCTTTAACATCTACTTCAAAACATTTACTCTATGAAAGCAGCAGTATTTCACAAACCCGGCGATATTACAGTTGATACGGTTGAAGATCCACGTATTGAGGATTCCGGAGACGTTATTTTAAAAGTAACCTCGACAGCTATATGCGGATCAGACCTCCATATATATGATGGCGGAGTTCCTCAGCTTAAAGACATGATTATGGGACATGAATTTATGGGCATTGTAGAGGATGTCGGATCAGCAGTTACAAGGCTTAAACGTGGCGACAGGGTGGTTGTTCCTTTTCCGATAGCCTGCGGGCATTGCTTCTTTTGCACTCACGGTGCTACGCCGCATTGTGAAAACTCCAATCATAAACATTATGGCCCCGAAGGCGATATGCTTGATGGAAAAGGAGGTGCATTGTTTGGCTATACCGACTTATATGGAGGCTATTCGGGAGGTCAGGCTGAATATGTACGTGTGCCTTATGCCGATATCAGTCCGCGTATTATTCCTGAAAACATGACTGATGAGCAGGTATTATTTTTAACCGATATTTTCCCGACCGGCTGGACTGCTATAGACTGGGCGCAGCTGAAAGGAGGGGAAGTGGTAGCCATATTTGGTTCGGGGCCTGTGGGATTAATGGCACAAAAAGCAGCCTGGTTAAATGGGGCCAGCCGCGTAATAGCCATCGACCCCTTAAATTATCGCCTTGAAAGAGCCCGTTCAGTGAATAAAGTAGAAACAATCAATCCTCATGAAGTTGACCCGATTGAAGCAATAAGGGAAATGACCGGAGGCAGAGGTGCCGATGTCTGTGTGGATGCAGTTGGATTTGAAGCTGAAAGAAATATCCTTGAAAAGGCCAAAGCAGTCGTCAATTTTGAAAAAGGAACATCAAAGGTGATTGAAAATTGTTTTAAAGCTGTTCGCCGGGCAGGAACAGTTTCGATAGTCGGCGTTTATGGTTCACCTTACGATAATTTTCCTGTCCATCGGATGTTTGATAAAGGGATCACAATAAAACAGGGCCAGGCGCCGGTGCAAAATTATATTGATCATTTACTTCAGTTGGTTAAAGATGAGAAAGTAGTGCTTGATGATATCATTTCACACACACTTCCTTTAGATCAGGCATCCCATGCCTTTGATATATTTAAAAACAAAGAAGACGATTGTGTTAAAGTGATATTAAAACCCTGATTGAATTCCAGGTATGCGAAAGGTCATGCTGAGCCTGTCGAAGCAAGGCGTGTAAGGCAACCATCCACGCACCATGCACTTCGACAAGCTTAGTGTAACTGCATTAACACTGGCTTTTACATACCCTCAATTTTACTTTTTATCAGCAGGAGCCTGCTGCTTATTCATCTGCTCGGCGGATATACTATCGGGAAGTACTTTTCCCATTCCAACCATCATCTTATTCTTAAATCCGGAGATAATACTGCCCTCTCCAGCCAATAAAGCATCATAACCATCTTTTGCTACTGTTGCAGGATCAGCCATTTTGCCTTCCTGCACAAGTTTAGAGCTTTCCATGTCGGCTTTATTGAAAAAGTCTGTATCCGTAGTTCCGGGCAGCAGGCAGGTAACGGAAACTCCGGTATCTTTAAGCTCATTCCGGATTGCTTCAGTCCATGAATTTACAAAGGCTTTCGTTCCATGATATACAGATTGCCACGGTCCTGGAGCTTCGCCCGCTATCGAACCCACATTCAGTATCTTCCCGTCCTTTCCCTGTATCATATCTTTTAAAAAACATTTTGTAAGCGCCACATAAGCGCCGATATTCAATTGGATAATATCCAGTTCGCGGTTAATATCTGTTTCTGCAAACTTTCCGAATTCTCCCTGCCCCGCATCATTTACTAAAACATCAACCCGAATGCCTTTGGCTTTCGCTTCATCATATATTTCAAAAGGAGCTTCCCGTTTAAATAAATCTTTGGCAATAGTAACCACTTCAACGTTATACTGCTGTTTTAATTCCTGCGATGTTTTTTGCAGCTCCTCTTCGCTGCGGGCCACAATTACCAGGTTAAACTGATCTTTGGCAAAGAGTTTAGCCAGTTCATAGCCGATTCCGCTTGTTGCACCGGTTATCAGTGCATATTTTTTATTTGCTGTCATGATTATAATACTTTATTTTTTCAACTTAATTTACTGATAGAAATTCCTGATTTCTTCAACCGGACGTGCATGCCTCTCTAACCAGCTGCTTACATATTCAGCGACTTCCTCCCATCCGGGCTGCCCGCATATAAAATGGCCTCGATTTGTAAACTCTCTAAAATCAGTAATGCTGTTTTCGTCTTTGTAGGCTTTATAGTTTTTTTCACTTAAAGATGCAGGGATGATTTGATCTTTTTCGCCGGCTATAAACAATAAAGGGACATGCGGCAGTTCCAGATCTATCTGTCCTGCCTCTCCCATACAATCGCGCAGTACGTTCCGGCTGTCGTGTGTGGCAAACTGCTCGTAGGCCGATTTCGTCTCTTCCATGCTCATGGTATTGCAGAAAGAGCTGTGAAAGGTTTCCAGATCCATATAAAAAGGATCGTTCCCTTTTAAGGGATTGGTAATAGCCATACTATTCTTAAAGAAGGCCCAGTCAAAATCAAGCATGGCATTAGGAGCCACAGAATCAATGGCAATACCCATTTGTGCCATGTTCCGATTGACAAGCAGCTGAACAATCAATCCACCTACTGAATGGCCTATTACACTAGGTTTTTCATCCAGTTTTAAAACCTCTTCCTCAATCTTTCCCACAATATCATTAAGGGAAAGATCGCCTAAACCTGCAGGTGGATTTTGACGTAAACTTGCCGGTTCGCCTTCATGTAAAGGCCAGGCAGGGGCTAAACAATTGTAACCTCGCTGACTAAAGAAATCGACCCACTTTTGCCAGCTTTTGGGATTCTGAAACATCCCATGAATAAAAAGGATGGTGTTTTTCATATGATAGATATTTTCCTGTCAAGACAGAGGAGCACGTATTTTATCGGTTATACCGCAGATGATGCCATTCTTTTAAGTTCCGTTTCATCAGTTAAATCAAGGCGTAACGGAGTTATTGAAACAAAATTAGATTCTACGGCCCAGCGGTCTGTACCTTCTTCGGCAGGTTCAAGTGGTTTTACTGTGAACCAGTAATGCTTTCGTCCCATAGGATCTGTTCCCGGAATTATACTGCCATCATATAATCGGACAGACTGTCGGGTCCAGTGTATGCCTTCAGGCTTTTCCGGAAAATTTACGTTATAAAGCCCTAACCCTTTTCTTTCAAGCAACATTGCCAGTGTTTTTTCTACATAGGGTTCAAGAAGTTCAAAATCAGGTTCCGTCTTGTTAACAGGGGTACTTAATGCTATTCCTTTTATGCCCAGGAGTACGGCTTGCTTTGCTGCTGCTAACGTCCCTGAATGCCACATTGAATTCCCCAGATTGGGACCCAGGTTTATTCCCGACAGAACTACATCTGTATTGGTCCATAAATGAGATCCTAAGGCTACACAATCTGCAGGAGTACCGTTTACCCTGTATGCTTCAATCTCTCCAAAATTTATAGGTGACTTTTTATAACTGAGGGGCCTGGAATGAGTAACGGCATGGCCCATTGAAGATTGCTCTACATCAGGAGCAACTACCCGTACTTCTCCAAACTTAGAGGCTGTCCTGGCTAACGCAGCAATTCCAGGGCTGTATATTCCGTCATCGTTTGTTACTAAAATCCTCATCGCTTATAATAATGTTTTATAGTGCCAACCATTAAAACTGTTTCCTGTTTCAATAAATACTTATTTAGATTTTACCTGATGAAACTAACCACCCTTTTACATAATTCGAAAGCAGGAAGAGGAAAATATACCCCGGCTAATTTAATTTCTATCATACAGTCACAAGGATTTCAGTGCACAAATACAGCAATTAAGAAAAGCGTTTTAAAAAAGCTTACTCCTGCAATTGACTTTCTTGTTGTTGCCGGCGGAGATGGTACTCTTCGAAAAGTGGTATCTAAACTGTTAAAAAGAAAACTTTTAGATAAACATTTCCCGATTGCCTTACTTCCTACCGGTACAGCAAATAATTTTGCTAAAACCTTAGGCATAAATGGAAAGGATGAAGAGATTATTGAAGGATGGAAAAATGCTGAGATTAAAAAGGTTGATGTGGGAAAAATCTATAACATTCCCGAAGCTCAGTTCTTCTTAGAAAGCTTTGGTTATGGGCTTTTTCCACGGCTAATGAAGGAAATGAAAGGACTGGACAAGAAGTTGAAAGATACGCCCGAAAAGAAAATGAAAATGGCCTTACAGGTGCTTGATGAACTGATTACTGAATATGAACCAAGCTTTTGTAAATTAGAAGTGGACGGAGTAGATTATTCAGGGGAGTATATTCTGGTGGAGATAATGAATACAGCAACTATCGGCCCTAATCTTAATTTCGCTCAGGATTCTGACCCCGGAGATGGTGTACTCGAAGTAGTTTTAATAAAAGCCAGTCAAAAGGATGCTTTTTCGTCTTACATAAGAAAAAAAATAGAAGGTGTTGAAGAACCTTTTCGGCCCCTGATTATTAAGGGAAGAAATATAAAATTATTATGGGAAGGAAATGATGTACACGTTGATGATGAGCTTATTGAAATTCGTAATCCCGCCGATGTAACTATAGAACTTCATCCAGGGCTATTAGAATTTTTAGTACCCAGCATCCTTTAGAAAGTTCTTCAAATAAAAAGATTTTTCAATAAACCAATTGCTGTTTAGATGAGTTATCAAATCAAACATCAAGGAGTTTTTCGCTATGAATGAAGAAAATAAAATCAGCCGCCGTACAGTTATCAGCGGTTTAGGAGTGGGCTTAGCTGCTGCTGCAGTTTCGCCTACAATTGGATCAGAAAGAGCATCTTATCTCCAACTGAACGAATCTCAGAAATTGGAAGATCCAACTACCAAATATCCAAAGCCACCCTTTAAAGGGCAGTCTCAACCATGGCCCGGCCTGGCCGGCCAAATGGACCCACGCCCGGATCACGGAGAAAAAAGTTATAAAGGATCAGGCCGCTTACAAGGCAGAAAAGCCCTGATAACCGGAGGAGACTCCGGAATGGGACGTGCTGCTGCAATTGCTTATGCTCGTGAAGGAGCTGATGTGGCCATAAATTATCTTCCCGCTGAAGAACCTGATGCACGGGAAGTTATCGCCCTTATTAAGACAGAGGGGCGAAAGGCAGTTGCCCTTCCCGGAGATATTAGAGATGAAGCATTTTGTCAGAAACTGGTAGCAGATGCGGTAAAGGCTCTTGGCGGTCTTGATATTTTAGTAAGTAATGCTGGCCGGCAGCAAACTCATGAATCAATCCTTGACATCTCTACTGAGCAGTTTGACTGGACGATGAAAACGAACATCTATGCGCCCTTCTGGATAATTAAAGCCGCTCTTCCCCATTTAAAACCCGGGGCTGTAATTATCGGAACTACATCTGAACAAGCAACAGACCCTTCAGCTGAACTCTATGATTATGCTCAGACTAAAGCTGCTACAACAAACTATGTAAGATCTCTTGCCAAACAACTGGCACCAAAAGGCATTCGTGTTAATGGAGTTGCCCCGGGGCCTATCTGGACACCTTTGCAGGTAAGCGGAGGAGCTACCCAGGAAAAATTGAAAAGTTTTGGAGGAGATACTCCTATGGGAAGACCAGGTCAGCCAGCTGAACTCGCGTCCATTTATGTTCAACTTGCAGCGAGTGATGCTAGTTATTCAACAGGACAAGTTTATGGTGCCGCTGGTGGAAAGGGACAGCCTTAAGAGCTTTTAAGGTCCTCCTTATTTTCTGAGTTTAGCTTAACACTCCCTAAGCTGTTAAATAACGGCTATCCGCTGTCTTTACTCTTTACTTTGAGGGATAAATAAAACTTTAAATAAATAAAGAGCCTTAAGTGGCTCTTTCCCCAAAACAATATTCTCAGTTGTTCTTATTTTTCTTTATTTTTAATTTCAGTTACTTCCTTTCTTATCTCGGAAGCCATTGTTTTGATTTCCTGCAAACCTTTACGAACCCGTGTTCCAGCAGCTTTACTATTCTTGTTATAAAATTTGTCAGCATCTTGTTCTATCGATGCAACCAGGCTTTTTAATTGATTGAATTTGTCCATTTTTTCTTGATTTTAATACACTAATATAATTTTTCTTTATTACTTGAGTACTGCTGCCATAAAAAGAAACCTATTCGATCTGTTTTTTAAGCTCTGCCTTACTGGGCAATACTGATTTATATTCTTTAGCAAATATCTGCTCGTTATTTTCAGGTAAGGTAAACTCAATAACTGTTCTGTTTTCTTCTTTACAAAGAATAATGCCAATAGTCGGACGCTCTTCCGGCAGCTTGATCTTTCTGTCATAGTAATTTACATACATCTGCATCTGCCCAATGTCCTGATGAGTTAGTTTCCCAATTTTCAGATCGAAAAGTACGAAGCACTTTAATAACCTATTGTAAAAAACCAGATCAACAAAAAAGCTGTCTCCTTCAAATGTAAATCTCCTCTGCCGCCCCTCAAATAAAAAGCCTTTCCCAAGCTCTAACATAAAATGCTCCAGCTTATTAATGATAGCTCTTTCCAGATCGCTCTCCGAATATCGGCTGTCCTCTTTTAATTCGAGAAACTCTAATACATAATGACTCTTTAAAGCATCAATAGGTTTTTCTAAAATTTGTCCTTTCTCAGCTAACCGCTTGATGCCTTTTTTGTCTTTCCCCAATGCCAGTCTTTCAAAAAGTGCTGAATTATACTGTCGCTGTAATTCCCTGACTGACCAATTATTTTGCGTAGCTTCTATCTCGTAAAAATCCCGTTCGTCTTCATCCTTGATTTTAAGTAATTGAATATAATGTGTCCAGCTTAATGAAAATGCAGATTTCAATTGCCCAATCAATAATTGGGTTTTTACACTTTTTTCGAATTGCCCAATCACTGATTGGGTAATTCGGTTCTGATAGGTAATAAAGAAAACTCGCATATATTCCAAATTTGATTTAGAATAGCCTCTTCCAAATTCATTTGAAAGAGCTTTGCTTAAATGCACTATAGTTTTATCAGCATAGGCGGCTCTGTCCTGACCCTGCTGTTCATCCTCAACAATCATTTTGCCTATTTGGAAATAAGTAAGCACCATCATGGTGTTAACATTACGAACCACAATTTTTTGTGCTTCAACAATCAAAGACCTGATATTTTGGAGTAAGGCAGGTTTATCCTTTTCAGCTTTCATAATCTAAATAACTAAAATTTTATTGATACACATCCAATATTAAGAGTAAGGTTAAAGGTTTAATTTCCTTTACGAATAATCAAATGGGATAAGGCCGGATCATTCAAAACCCTTTCCATCTCCGACTGAATAATATCCTGCACATCCTGTTTAATCTGTAAATAATTCCGTTGAACCATAGCCTGATCCAACTTACGAATTACGGAAATTTCCTTATAACCATCCTGCTCTTTCTTTAAAGCTTCATGGTCGTTCTGTATCTCGCAGTGAAAAGCTTTCAGCTCAATTTTGCAACCTGGATCATCGACGGTCATACCGACAAACTCGCCGGAACTTAAAGCTGAAATCTTAGAAGCGGGTATAGCAGATTCCAGCTGCCTGGAACGGCTGATGGAAGTATCGGCACTATTAATAGAAAGGCTTTCCCTGTTCTGCATAATTCTTCCAAAACGCTCGGAAAGCTGTTTGGCTGTATCGCCGGTTACCTGCCCGCTGATGATATTGCCCGTTATGTTCATAATTACATCGGCCTGCTCTTTACCATAATCTTTACGAAGCTGGCTGAAATCCTGAACACCTAAACAAGTGGCTACTTTGTTACTTCTGGCAGTAGCAATCAGGCTGTCCATATTATTTAAATAGATAGTTGGGAACTCATCAAATATTAAACTGCTTTTTAATCTGTCTTTTTTGTTTACTAACTTAATCAATCGGGTTACATAGAGCGATAGAACAGCCCCATAGATTTGTATTTTCTGCGGATTGTTACCCATACAGATAATCTTAGGTTCTTCGGGATTATTGATGTCTAAAGTAAAATCGTTACCCGAAAGCACATAGTATAATTGGGGTGAAGAAAGCCTTGCCATAGCAACTTTAGCCGCTGCGATTTGGCCCTCCAGTTGTTCCATGACATCATTCATATAGGCGTTCACAAAAGGGTTAATCAATACTTCTATTTCTTTTTCCGTTCTTAATACAGTGAAAAGAGAATCATAATCTACCTGCATTAATTCGATAACGTGAGGGAGTGTACAAAACTCGCCATCCCTGTATTTCCGCAAATACCAGATAATGGCCGATAAAAAATTGATGGGTGATTCTACAAAGAAATCACCCTGCCGCTTGATCCATTCCCGGTTCAAACCCATTAAAATAGTACGGGCAGATTCGGCAGCATCGGTAATATCTGACATACTTTGGTGATCGAGTGGATTGCAGCGATGGCTGCGGGTTAAATCATCAAAATTGATAATAAAGAATTGGGGTGGTACGGCGTATTTGCTCTTATATCTTAACCAGGTATTGTATGCTATCTTAGATAGATCATCAAACTTAAAATCATAAACAAACATGGTAAAGCCTTTCTTAATGTGCTGTGTAATCACATGCCGGATAACAAAGTAGGATTTGCCAGCTCCCGGAGAGCCTAATACAAGTAAGCCACGAAAAGGATTGATAATATTGATCCAGCTTTTTATGATCTTATTTTTCAATTGGTACTGTGCAGGAAGGTTGATAGAATATTCATTTTCCAGAAGGCGTTCCTCTTGCGGGAAAGTCTCATTTTCCTTATTAAAAATATCCTTGTTGTTGAATTTGCTTTTTATAATTCTGGACAATAGTGTACCTCCTGAAAGGATCATCAGGAATCCAACGAAAGACAGTCCCATATAAAGTAAAGCTGCTTCCGTTATTTTTATTTTCAGCAGCAAGCACAGATAGCTGAAGAAGTAAATCAGTAGGCCAGTAATTATGTAAGCAAGTGCCGTTCGATGGTTCAGCTTTTCATTTTTTCTGCCTTTGGCTCCCATGAGGGAAATAATCAGAAAGCCTAAGGCAATCAGCTTCGATTTATGAAAACTGCTGAACAATCCTGTGTTCCTGATATTGTTAAGTAGGCGGTCGCTGAAACTGCTGGTAAACTGCCATTCGTGGAATGCGGAATAGCAGTAATAATAAAAATGGATTACTAAGATTGCGATGCTGATCAGCCTGGTCATATCCAGAATTTTCCTCAGCGCCTGTTCGTTTTCTCCTGTGTGCATAACCATAGCGTAAAACTTTAAGGATTGTTAGAAATCCGTTTCCTTTTTTTCTTTCTGTTCTTCTTTTTTAAATGATATGGAAGATACTCCGGCACTTGCTCCGGTTGCATCAGTAGATCCATCGCTTTACCGATGTCTGGAAAGTGAGCAGCAGATTCAGAACGCAGCTTGGAGTCAGGTAACTGCATCTGTATTTTTGCATCCTGTGGTTCGGGTAATACCTGCTGAACAGCTGCGGTTTTTTGATCGGCTCCAGCTTTTTGACTGCAGCGTTCCTGAACGGCTTTAGCACTGTAAGTTTTGCCCAATGCACTGCCGTTAAATACACATTTGGTTTGATGGTCAACGTAGGTAATCCCGTATATCAAACCGCTCTCGTTTTGCCGCAGTATCGTATGAATACCCTGCTTTTCCAAAACCGTTACCAATTCCTGAAGAGATAACTTTTTCGACAGCAAAGCCATATCAATAGCATTTTTTACCCTTGCCTTATAGGGAATACGTTTCAGTTCATTTCCCGGGAATTTTTCCTCCAGGAATTTCAAGGTGGGCCTGCTGTAAAAATCACTGGCCTTGATCGGTACACCAATTGGATTTCCCTGTTCATCCAGGACCCGGTAGACCAGCCCTCTATTAATATATACTCTGGAATTCTCGCTTCCCCGTTCGGCTGCTATATTATACTGTTTCAGCACCGCATTCAGTTCGGGCAGACTGGTATATTTGTAGGTATCAAGTACTGCGTCCAATACATTTGTAATGGCCCTCTTCATTTCTGTCCGGCCATATTGAACTTTTCTTACATCAACCGGTTTCAGCTCAAACGCCTGTTTCCTTTTCCGCTCGTCAGCTACCACCAGCCCAAATGATTTTTCTATTTCTTTTCGGGCCGCTTCCGATTGGTTACGCCCGATATTCTGGGTGTTAATCCTGCTGCCGTCTTCTCTAACTTTTATTGAAACCACGTGGATGTGTGGGTGTCCGGCATCGTAATGCTGATATACGAGATACGGCTGCTGCCCGAAGCCTATTTTCTGCATATAGGTTTCTGCAATTTCCATCAGCCGTTCCTTTGAAAGGCCGCTGTCTGAAGCATCAAAATTCAGGGAAATATGTACACTGTTCCGGCTGACATTTTGGTTTAATTCGGCCTGTTTCAGCAGGCGGTTCAGCTTCATGTGAAGGTTCATTTTGTCCACGTCGATGGGATAATTTCCTGCTCCAATACATTCCGCCGCACCCTCTTTTACTTTGTTCTCATTGTAATTAAAGATGCGGTAGATGGAGTGACCTGTTTTGATTACTGCAACCATGTTTCGGCGATTTTTTGGATGTGTTTTTTGACCTCATCCACTTTGTTGAAAAGAATTTTTTTCTCCAATTCGTAAGTGATTAACCATGCCCGGAACTCGGCAATCTGGTGAAGTGTGTGCAGTTTTTTTACTGCCTGGTTGAAGTTGTTTCCGATACCGTTCAACTCATTTCTAAGCCTTATTACCTCTGCCATAAAGTCATCCAAGGACTTGTTGCGGTAGGTAGTAACAATAGGTTTTTCAAAGATGCTCCGGCGTACATAATCACTCAGCTTGCGGCAGGTGCTTGCCTTGCATTTTTTCTCAATCTGCTCGTACTCTTTTAAGGTAAGCCTCAATCCGATTATCCGGCTTCTGTTTGATTTTTTCTCTTCCATCACTATTTCATTTACACGTTTTCAAACTATTTACTTTTTGAGTTTCACCGCCCACGACTTCGGAGTGAAATGGCGGCCGGATTCGGTTGTTTAACAACCGGACATCTGGCCGATTGCACGAAAGAGGCAATCTTCCCAGCCTTTTTAATGTTTTTATGATTTTACAGTGCTAAAAAATCTATTTTCAGGCGTTCTTAATCCTTGATTTTTTAACAAATACAAAATATGGCTGGTCTTCATTTTGCTAGGATTTTTAACCGGGAGGCTTATTAGAAGACCTTCCAAAATTCATCACCCAGTCATTGAAATCTTTATAGTGCTTATACAGCCCGCTTTCATCGCTGTATTTTATACTTAAAGATTCGGCATAACGACTGCAATTTTGTCCGGCAGTATCGCGGTCTAAATAGAGTCGGATCGTTTGGTGTTTCTCCATAAATGGCCGGGCTTTCTCAAAGAAAGAAAGGGAGTTTAAAACCACGAAATCGCTTCGGTTTAGAGGCTCGTTCCTGTGAATACTTCTAAATGAAAGGAAGTCAATAAAGCCCTCGAAAACTGTCACTTCATCTGAGCCGTTTCTGAGCGTGGTTATATCTTTGGGAGAACTGCTACATTTGTAATAGGGATTGCGGATTTCGTAGCCGCCTGAATCATTCTTAAATCCGATGCCGTAATAGGTTTTATCATTGAGTTCATAACGGACTTCACGGCAATATCCATCGGCTACACTAATGGGTATCCGCCGCTGCTGCAGGTAGCGCAGTAAAGCATCAGATGTGAGGGTAAAATCTTTAACTATCTTTATCCTGTTTCCAGATTCAGCTTCTGTCTTGGATAAATAGATAATCGGCTTTTGAACGAAAAGATTGCCACTCAATTTTTCGAACAATTCACCGATAGTGCATCCATGATACAGGATAGCAAAATCAATCAGGTTACCGCCCTTGCCTAAACCGTGATCGTACCATCGGTTCAGCTTTCGGTTGATCTTGAAGGACGGTATTTTTTCTTCCCGTAAAGGAGACAAATACCAATAATCGGCACTTCTGATTTTTGAAGGCTCATGGCCTAAAGCAGACAGGTAACTAACCATGTCCATTTCCCTGACTTCACTGATGGGAAGTCGCTTGTTTCTGATATCCATAACCGCACATTTTCAATTTCACATTCAGATTATGAATACGAAGTTAAACAAGCAGAACGGGTACTTCCTATCCTCCCCATATTTTGATGAGGATGGTTTAAACACGGCTTTCTACTTTTGTTTGTGAAGTTTAATAATTTAAAACGTGTGGATTATGCTTACAACAAATGATGTAGCCAAGGTTTATGATACCATATTGAG
This sequence comes from Rubrilithobacter danxiaensis, assembly GCF_047272945.1. NCBI lineage: Bacteria > Pseudomonadati > Bacteroidota > Sphingobacteriia > Sphingobacteriales > Sphingobacteriaceae > Rubrilithobacter > Rubrilithobacter danxiaensis. The sequence goes on along the minus strand of NZ_JBKOPS010000005.1, from coordinate 271,787 downwards.
TATCCCTGGCATGAATGAGACTGTGAAGATTGACATGAAAATCTCACGCAAAAATGTACTCTTGCTGAACCATGTTATTGAGCGTGGCTTATCGGTAAAAGATGGTAATGAAACATCCAGCTTATTGTCCAGTGTTCCCGGAGAGAGTATAGAAGAACTGAAGACACTGGCAGATGATTGTCTGCAAAAGGCTGGACTTATTGAATTAAGCGAAAAGCTTAATACTTTAGGACACAGCAAATGACCTACTCCGGAAGGCTGACTTTCGATAAGTCAGCCCTCTTCCTTTCCTATATCTGATTATACCTTTACCGATCATTTGTAAATATCGTTTTTGTCTAATGAAGAAGTTGAGTGGTAGTAAAGAATACTGGATAGTATCATATTTTCAATAATTTAATAAAATGTTTGCATATACGTAGTATGCTACATACTTTTGAATAAATTTAAAATGAGATGAATACAGATTTTAGTATTAAAACCTTGAATAACGCGTACTGCAAACCAATTTTAAATCTTATTCTTCCTATACAACAGATAGAATTTAATGTTCCTGTCACGCTCGAAGGCCAGCCGGATTTGCTGGATATTGAAACACATTATTATGGAACAGGAGGCGGGTTCTGGGGTGCATTGCATAAGGAAGAATTAGTGGGAACTATAGCGCTTATCTCAACCGGCCATAATGCCGGAGCAATCCGAAAGATGTTTGTGAAAAAGGAATTCCGCGGCAGCGATACTGGCATAGCGCAGCAGTTACTTAAAACACTTATTGAATATTGTATTGATCAACAGATTACTGACCTTTATCTGGGAACTGTGGATATGCTTAAGGCGGCGCATCGCTTTTATGAGCGTAATGGATTTCAAAGGATCAATAAGGAAGACTTGCCTCATTACTTTCCTGCAATGATGGGGGAAAATGTATATTATCATTTGCACCTAAATAATTAACAGTAATGAATGTAATAGATGAAGCGGGGATACTCGCTATTTCAACAAGGCTCCAGCGCCTGAGCGATCTGATACGTAAGGATGGTTTGCAGATATATAAAGCTCACAGGGTTGACTTTGAACCCAAGTGGTTTCCTGTGATTTATGCTCTGCATTTAAAACCTGTATTAAGCGTGGTTGAAATTGCGGCTGAAATAGGCTATACGCACCCTTCAACAATCAGTTTGTTAAAAGAACTGGAGAAACAGAAGCTGATACGCTCAAAACGGGATAAAACAGACGAAAGAAAGCGTTTGATTCAGTTAACGGCTAAGGGGCAGGCATTGGTTGAACAGATGAAGCCGGTATGGCAGATCATAATCACTGCGGTAACTGACCTTACCAATACACAAAACAACTTAATGCAGGCTATTATAGAAGTAGAAGATCAGCTAAAAAAGAAAAGTTTTTCCGAAAGAGCGTTGCAGCTTATTCCTGAAAAGACAATTAACAAATTATAATCAGAAGGATGATAAATCGCATTCAACAAATCGAACGATAATAACCCATGATTAAATCAAACACAAAGGCATATTTAGCATTGACGGTGGTCTGCGTGGTTTGGGAAACCACTTATCTTGCAATGCGTATAGGCGTCAGCACATTCCCTGCTTTTCTTTTTTCAGGTATCAGGCAGGTTACTGCTGGTGCCCTGCTGTTTGGAATATTACTGCTCTTCGGAAATAAAATAAAAATCAGCAAAAAGGACGTAAAAAGACAGGCTATGGCGGGAATATTGATGATTGCGATGGGCAATGGACTGGTAGGCTGGGCAGAAAAGTATATTCCCAGCGGATTGGCGGCATTGATTGTTTCAGCAATGCCAGTCTATGTAATTTTTATAAATTATGCATCAGCTATTGACAGGCAATCGCTGAATAAGTATGTCTTTCTGGGATTGCTGTTAGGGTGCATGGGAATCATACTGATATTCAGGGATAATATTTCCGACCTTACCAATCCCGATTATTTCATTGGTATAATTATAGCATTCTTTGCGTCCTTTTGCTGGGCAGGCGGTACTGTGTATGCCAAGTACCGGAAATCTTCTGCTGATGCCTTTGTCAATGCCGCGGTACAGCTGACCAGCGGAGGCATTGTACTTTTAATACTCAGTTTATTTTTTGATGATTTGTCGCAGATGCATACTGTTTCTTCGAGTAGCATTTGGGCATTAGTATATCTGGTCATAGTCGGATCATAATATCGTATGGCTGTTTTCTCTATGCTCTTGAACAACTGCCGGCGGGCCTTGCTTCTGTTTATGCCTATATCAATCCGCTTATTGCCATATTGCTTGGCTACCTTATCCTGAATGAAAAAATTACCTGGATAACGGGATTGTCATTAATTACCATAGTTAGCGGTGTATATTGGATCAACAAAGGATATACTATACTTAAAGAAAGAAAACTATCCGCCGGAAAGCCGGCATTCGTTAAATAATCTATACCATGAACATCATACAATACAAACCAGAATACCAGCCGCACTTTGAACGATTGAATAAAGCTTGGCTGAATAAATATTTTCAGGTAGAACCGATAGATGAATGGGTGCTTGCAAACCCGGATGAAGCAATCCTTAAAGAAGGCGGAATCATTTTATTTGCTGAATATAATAAACAGATTATTGGAACAGCAGCGCTGAAATTTGTACAGCCGGGTACATACGAACTTACCAAGATGGCGGTAAATGAAGCATTTCAAGGCTTGGGGGCGGGAAAGCTTTTGTGCAGTGCTGCCGTTAATGAAGCCAAAACAACGCTGAAAGCCGAACGTGTAATTCTTTACTCGCAGACTGTACTAAAACCGGCGATTGGAATTTACCGGAAACTAGGCTTTACGGAAATACCGCTTGAAAAAGGCGTTTACAAACGTGCTGATATCAAAATGGAGCTGCAGCTTTAAAAATCTTAAATATGAAGAATGATATATACATCATTGGAGCCGGGGCAATTGGCAAAGCATTGGCTGTTTTCCTGAAACTTGCGGGCAGAAAAGTTATTCTCCTCAGGGGAAGTCTTGATGATAAATCAACATATTTCGAAAAAATTCAGATCACATCAGATGACAAAACAGAACTTGAAGCTGAAATTGAAATTAGTACCTTAAGTAACTTTCCGCAGTTGGACGGTATTATCGCTTTAACCAACAAATCTTATGGTAACAAAAATCTGGCTCAGGCACTTGGGAAAAAAGCAAACAGTTCACCTGTTGTAATTCTGCAGAATGGTTTAGGAGTTGAGCAGGTTTTTGTGGACAATCATTTTCCTGAAATCTACCGCTGCGTTCTTTTTGTTACCTGCCAGACCATTGCCGAAAACAAAGTCAGTTTTAAACCGGTTTCAATTTCGCCAATCGGAATAATAAAGAGAAGCAACACGCATTTAAACGCAATTGTTGAACAGCTAAATAGCCCCGACTTTCAATTCAAAGCCGAACAAAACATTCAACCTGTAATATGGAAAAAAGCGATTATTAATTGTGTTTTCAATTCTATTTGTCCGCTTCTTGAAGTTGATAACGGAATTTTTCATCGAGAAGGCCGAGTTCTTGAAATGGCGAAAAGAGTAATAGCAGAATGTGTTTCAATTGCGAGAGAAAAAGGAATTATACTAAATTCCGATGAAGTTACAGAAAGCCTTTTATTAATAAGCAAATCTTCTGAGGGACAGCTCATATCTACCTTACAGGATATTAAGAATAAGAGGCCTACTGAAATAGAAACTTTAAACCTGGAGATTGCCGCTATCGCAAAAACATTGAATAAGGAAAATTTGGTAAAGGAAACTAAACTACTTGGAGAATTAACGAAACTGAAATCAGAATTGAATCAATGAAAACGATTTTAATTACAGGTGCCAGCCGCGGCATTGGCGCTGCTACAGCCATATTGGCTGCCGAAGCCGGACATGCAGTAGTGATAAACTATCACAAAAATAAAACTGCTGCAGATAAAGTTGTCTCTGAAATAACCGGCAAGGGAGGAACAGCCGTTTCCATTCAGGCTGATATTTCAAAAGAGAAAGAAGTAGTAAAACTGTTTTCAGAAACAGACAGACTTTTGGGTAATCTGCATGCTTTAGTTAATAACGCCGGGATACTGGAACGGCAGATGCCACTCGAAAACATGGATGCTGAACGTCTAAACCGGATTTTCAGGGTAAATATTACCGGACAATTTATTTGCGCAAGAGAAGCTGTAAAGCGAATGTCGTTAAAATACGGAGGAAGCGGCGGCTCCATCGTTAATGTCTCATCAATTGCCGCTAAAACCGGCGCTCCAGGAGAATATATTGATTATGCAGCTTCCAAAGGTGCTATTGATACTTTTACCGTCGGACTATCAAAAGAAGTTGCCGAAGAGGGAATACGTGTAAATGGTGTTCGTCCGGCATTTATTTATACAGACATACATGCCGATGGCGGTGAACCGGGCCGCATAGAAAGAATTAAAAATAGCATTCCTATGAAAAGAGGAGGCTTGGCTGAGGAAGTTGCCGAAGCTATCCTGTGGCTGGTTTCAGAAAAGTCTTCCTATTCAACCGGAACATTCATTGATGTAAGTGGCGGAAGGTAACCAATGTAACGCTTACTGATAGGGATGCAAGTTTGAAAACAAATTTTATAAATACTTTAAGAAATCACCCATCCGTCTTCGCGACGGATATCCTGAATCTGATGCTTCTGTAACCATTGACGGAATGAATCAGGATCATTTGGAGTAAAATGAATGATTCTTCCGTCATTCAGCATAATAGTAAAAAGTTCATGAACGGCTATGAACTTGTATAGTTGTTCGATAGAATATTCAAATCCGGGATAATGACTAACGAAAGTCATAAGCTTAGCTTTTATTATTAAACTTATATATTATTAAACTTATAGATGACTGCCAATAAAAATTAAGACAGACAGCAGCTATTGAACTGGACTATAGAAGTGTCCAACACCAATAAATGTGTCCTCTATAGTTTTATTCGACTTTGAAACGTAAAATTAGAAATAATAATTCAAAAAGCTACTTATAAATAGCCATCATTTGAGTAGTTGTATCGCAGATGGCTATTACTTTGTTTTACCTTATGCAAGGCCAAAACAAAAAGAATAACGAACAGCATGAAACTCATTCTAAAGAGTACCTGCAAAAGTTAGGTAAGCGGATAAAGGAGCTTCGTATTAAGGCCGGTTATACCAGTTATGAATTTTTTGCATATGAACATAATATATCGAGGGCACAATGGGGAAGATATGAGAATGGTCAGGATCTGAAGTTCAGCAGTCTGGTCAAGATAATTGAAGCATTTAAGATGACTTTACCAGAATTCTTTAAAGAAGGCTTTGACTAGTAATAATTTTAATATCTATTTCTCTAGTCGCCAACCGTCATCATATAAAGCGAAAGTTGCTGTATGTGTATCTTTTTCTTTAAAATCAGTATTGACTAAAGTTGAAAATGGAGTGATATTTTTATAAGACGTGGTATATTCTACTACAGCATTTTTTCCATCATTCGTCATCTTTATACCTGTAACTTCCTGTAATTCTTCCTCAGCCAGTTTTACCTTTTGGATATCTATTGATTTATCCTTCTCAGAAGTAGGTAATAGATACGGTTCGGCTTTGTCTGAAAACTGGATAATAGGTTTGCCTGCATCCGCTAATTTTTGAGTACGTTGTACAGTGACAAGACCTTGTGTTTCCAGTCCGGCATCAAGCACCTTTTTTGCAAATTCAGGATCTGCACAAAAAATATCATAATCAATTACAGTTGGATACTGTTTATCCTGTTTGATGAGGCGAAGAGCTTCTTCCCGGTTTAACTCATTTTTTTCAGCACAACTTGATATCAGGAAAGCAATTGGCAATAAAATAATGATGGACTTTTTCATAGTAATTTGATTTTAGCAGATATTCAAATTTACAATTATCTCTTTTTTTAAAAAACAACCTGAATAAAAAAAGGGACTATATAAGCCCCTCGTCAGCGAATGAATAGAATCCTTCTGCTGAGACAATCACATGATCCAGTACTGCAATATCCAACAAGTTGCCGGCTTTGACAATCTTTTGTGTCAACTGAATATCGGCATTGCTGGGTTTAAGATTACCAGATGGATGATTATGGCTCAAAATAACAGAGCTGGCACAACTTTTTAAGGCAGCGCTAAATATCAGTTTGGGATCGGCTATTGTTCCGGCCATTCCGCCTGTTGAAATTTCATAAACACCAAGTACCTTATTGCCTCGATTCAGCAGCAGAATTTTAAACTGCTCTACAAATTCTATTTTATTTTCATCCCAGCTTTGCAAAAGGATTTGATAGACTTCTTTTGAAGTGGATGCTTTAGGACGCTGTGATGCCTTTACCTTAGTTTTGTAAACCAGTTCAATTTCTGCAACCTTGTACATTTCTGAAATACTCATTACGCTTTCCATAATTCAATGATTTAAAAGTTTAAAAATTAATTATGGATGCTATGAAGGCACAGGGCAATAAAGTCCAAGAGGCAAACGAATAAATGAAAGACTTGAGCGTTTGGCATGTGTTTATGCGGGAAGCTCTTGGACGCTCAGCAGCCCTGTGCCTAACTTTGTGAAATGATTAATGCTTAAACTTTTAGATTATCTTTTAAAAATCAGCAAACCGGAAGGCAGCATATAAAGAGCCTAAAGCGATTAAAACTCTTGCTATGAAAATCACAATGCCTTCCATGCTTCTTATAAAGAGGGCCTGTTCATAGGAATGAAATAATTCCATTCCCGTAATTGACCTTCTGTTAAACTTTCGCCGGTTAATGATATATTTCAGAATAAACCCGGCAAGTAAGAACATGATACCTATTGTCATAACCTGTCCTCCAATCAATTAAGGGTTAAATAATAAATCAACTGCTTTAGCAAATCTTATATTGGGATGCTGTCTTGTAGTGGTGTAAACCATCAGGCAGTGAACCAGGTAAACGGCGAGATAGCCCTCAAATAACTGGTCGGCAAAAAGCTGGACACTTTTGCTTAACCTGATTCCGTAATGATTTATCTTCTGCTCTGCTTCATACAGTTGGGATAGCCAAAAGTCAAAGCTGAACAATCCGTTTTCCCATTGCTCCCGATGTAACTGCTCCTGTTCTTTAATGGTCACACACATATTCTGAACAAACTCCAGCAAGGCAGGTATTTCGTCGGGGAATAACTGATGGAGCAGTTTTGCTTTCTCTATATTCGTTAAGTTACTAAGCGGTTTCATGATAAATCTTTTAGAGTGAGTAAAAAGGGGATGGATGATGAAAGCACTCACCCCAATGGATTAATTGAGTGATAAGGCAGCAGCGCCGTGAATGGCAAATTCTTCACAAAGATTAAATGCCGATTGCGTCCGCAATTGTGCTGTCCCGCCTAAAAGCAGTGATTTTACCTTCGCTTCATCATCTTTGTACCGGCGTACATTCTGAAAATATCCGGTAACAGCGTTGTATGCTCCGAACAGTGTGCCTTCTGTAGTTTCCAGTAATTGAGAGGGACTGCTCATTGCATACTCAAAGGCATCCGTACACATATTTTTAAAATAGGCGGAAAGTTCATCTTCTCTGCCTTCTTTCAGGTTTTGCAAAACCTCTTTATTCGGCACTAAGGCGAGCCGGATCAGTTTTTTTACCTCTTTGTCTGTAATCCGAACTTTAGCCCATTCATTAAAGATGCCTTCCATCAGAATGGAGAGTGTATTCGATATACCCATTACTTGATGTGCCTGTTCTAACCGTTCCTTTGCTCCGGTAGTATGGCGTATCTTAATACTGTTGGAATGATTATTCAGGGCTGCATGAAGTGTGTTTGCACATACGATTCTGACAGGAGTAAAAGCTGCTGTTATGCTTCCGCTGCCATCGTGCGAAGTAGTCAGGAACAAATACTTTTCTATCAGATCGTCATTACCCACCCTGATATAATCAGGGAGTTTAGCAGTAATAAAAATACGTTCTCCTTTACCTAATGCTCCGGCTGTTTCATACAGTATTTCGCTACTTCCCACAATACTGTCGAAAAAAGAAAAAGCATCCTTGTTCTGTACGATCTCGTAATCTTTTCCTACTACACCTAAAACGGCATTATTATCAGTCCGCATGGTTGCATAATAATTTGGAACTACTATTTCACTGTTAGCAGTTTCCAGCTCATCATTGCCGATGCTTAATTCACTTCCATAGGTAAACAGGGGAGATTTAATAACTTCATAGTTCAATCCGGCAAATTCTATCGCCTCTGCACTTGTCGGGTAATCGGATACAATCTGCCCTAATCCATGCCATACTTTTTCCTTTACACTGAAAAAACTGTGTTTACCTGTCTGCTCGTTGAAATTTATATTGTGTGCCATTGCTTTAAATTTTAATAGTGAATGAATAGGATTAATTAAAAAGGAAGGTCATCGGTCTCGGCTGCTGCTTTCGCAACTTGGCCGGAAACGACGGCCTTATTTTCTTCTCTTTGTTTAGGGAAAGCCAGCACCTTCAAATCATTAACATGGAAGGTCAGCGAACCGGCTGCTTCTCCCTGCGAGTTTACATAAGCATTCATGCCGATTCGTCCGTATAACTGAACCAGAGCTCCTTTTTTGAGCCAGTTTGCAGGCTTCGCACTTAACCAGTATGAGCAATTGATGTATGTGGTAACCTGCCTGATTTCGTCGCTACCTTTAGGCTTGTAACTGTCATTGATGGCAATGCTGAAATGGACAACCTGCCTTTCGTCTTTTAGCGTGTTAACCTGTGCGTCTGCGGTTAATCTTCCTGTAATTTCCATAACTGAACCTTTTTAAGTGAATACTAAATGTTATTTAGCTATTCCCTTTTAGTCCGTCTGCTCCTCAAAAAGCTGTTTTTCAAAAGAAAAAACGGAAAAAAAGAAAGCCCAGAAAGTGTATCCGCAAAAAGCCAAAAGGAAACGGAATAAGTCCCGCAGGGTGGATAAGGCTGAGGAACGAGGCTTTATCCATTATGCCGTAGTCTTTTGGATGCCTTTTATTCAGCTGAAGCAATACGGACACAAACTTCGCTGCCCTTTTTATCCGTTTCGATTGAAAAACGACTGTTATGTCTTACTTTCATTGAGTTTCGGAAACGACATAGCAAAAGGTATTAACACTGTCCGTTAGGGATAGAAATGGATAGCCCGGAATGAAATGAGGACTTGTAATGAATAGCCCGACCCAAAGGGAACGGCAATAAAAGAAATTATCGCCTGAATAGGCATAAGCGATTAAAGTCAATATAGCTATATTTGAAGAACATTTAGGAAAAAAAGCCGTAAAAGGCTACAGTATATAATAAAATATTGCGTTCACACGCTCTCGTCATAGGAAACTGGTAATTTCAAAGGAAACGAGATGGAATGTGCAACGCTCACGCATGGCGTGGGCTTGCTTATTTCGTTTCCGGGTATACCAGTACCTCTATGACGGTAAGTTAAGACTCACGCCTAAATTTTTAAGGCCAAGTCATGAACGCAGATGAATACAAAACTTCGTCTGATGGCAAATACAAAATCCTTAAATGACCTTGAAAATTCTCTGGCAGCCCTCAAATATTCTGCTGCCTTACTTAAACAGCGTTTTGTAATAAACCAGGAGCTATTTAACCGAAAATCAGAAGTCTGGAAATCTTCTCCTGACGGGCAGCAATGGAAAGTCTTGTTATTAAATGCAGCTAATCTACTAGAAGACATTGATCGGATTAAATCAGTTAACAGCTTTTCAATTAAGCCGAGAGCTTTAAGAACCTATACAGATTTTATAAATCAAATAGATTTGACAGTTTCTGTTCGTTCTAATATTGAAGAGTAATAGGAACATGTCTAAATAATTTCAATGAATTTTATCATGCTTATTGATGATGATCCGGTCAGCCAACGGATTATGGAACTTCTTATTAAAAGAGTCAATCCATCAATCGTTCCAGTTAAGTTTTACCCCGCTAATGCTGCTTTAGGTTACCTTATTGAAAATGCCTCACATCCTGATAGGCTGCCTCCCATAATCTTTCTGGATCTCTATATGCCTGGCATGAATGGCTGGCAGTTTTTAAAGGAGTTTGAAAAACTTATAACCATGTTAAATAAAAAAATAACTGTTTATGTGGTTTCAGCCTTTCTTAGAGAAGAAGATTATTTCCTGCCAAGCACCTATCCCTTTGTAAAAGCCTGCCTTCTAAAACCAATTTCTAAGGAGCTGATTGCAGATATTATTTCTTCCTCTGCAATTTAAATTACATCTAAATATCCAATTTTTCAAGGTGCTAAAATTATTCTTTAGATTGTCCCCTCATTAAAAGCAATTGAGGTATTTATTGCATTGCTAATGGTATCAGTAGCAGTTAAGCCAAGAATACGGGTGCTAAAATCTATTAAGGTTTCTGATTTATATGATCCATTAATGAAATTCAAAAGAAATTGGTATAGATCATCAGATACCCAAAGTTCCTTTAATTCTAATACCCTATTTTCGAAATTTTCAACTTTAAGATTCCCTTTAGCTCTCTCCTGGATCAATTCTCCAATTAGAGATAGCAGTTTACCAACTCTCATTTGTTGGGTCGGATTTGTTAGCCAAATAGATTTATGAATTTCAGGAGTAAAAAGATCTACACCTATGAAGCTGAGCAATCCTCCTGTCTGAAATAACACTGAATCTTTATCCATCCCTTAAGCGAATACCTGGCTGTGAAACAAAAGTATTGTTTCTATCTATCCTTGCAAATATATCATTTCAACAATATCCTTTTCTTACTAAAAATTCCTGTTTTTTATCGGCAGCTTTCAGATAATCATCTTAACGAAATATCAAAAATCAACGTTTTGCGTACAGTGAAACCATACCAGTATGTTTCCCACTCAAACAAACAGTGCGATAGTAATGAACTTCTGAAAGTCACTCTACTAGACTTTTTAAAAAATGGAAGGATTTTTGAGGTTAATCAAATTCTGTGTGATTTAACTTGACTTCTTAAAAATTAAATCTTAAAGAAATCTTTTAAAACGTTTTATTAATCTATGCCGAATCAGAAAGAAGAACAGAATTATTATAAAAATGTCCTTGAAAGCTTACAGGAGTTTGCTGTTTTTACCTTTAATGCAGAAGAACTTATCGTTTCATGGAATACAGGAGCTGAAAACATCTTTGGGTATTCTGATAGAGAGATTTTAGGTAAGAAAGGACATCTCCTATTTACTCAGGAAGATATAAAAAGAGGAATTCCTGAGGAAGAAATGACAACTGCATTAAGTAAGGGAAAAGCTATTGATGAACGATTTCACTTAAAAAAAGATGGTTCAAAGTTTTGGGCCAGTGGTTTAATGTTTCCTCTATTTGATGAACAGGGGAAACACATTGGGTTCACTAAAATAGTACGCAATTACAGTGAACGCAAACTTGCAGAGAACCAATTAATACAAGACAAGGAGTTTGCAAAAACAATTGTAGATATTGCACCAGAATCTGTGGTCGTCCTTAATAAGGATTTAACCATCAAGGCTGCAAACAAAGCCTTTTACAAACTCTTCAAGGTTGACAAAAAGGAAGCAGAGGGACAATCAATTGCTAAAATTGACAATGGCAGACTGAGCAATTCCAAATTTCTTAGTTTACTGGATAAACTTACAATGGGAGCACCATTCGCGGATGAGGAAATAGAACAAAGTTTACCAGGTACGGGAAGAAGATATTTTAAAGTGGCCGGCAGAAAACTTCAACATTTGGCAACCTTAAATGAATTTATTGCACTATATATTATAGATATTACAGAAAGAAAAATATTAGAAAGACAAAGAGAAGATTTTATCAGCATTGCCTCTCATGAACTCAAGTCACCTGTAACAGGCATTTTAGGTTATTCTCAGATTATCCAAGGCTATTTTCAAAAAGCGGAAGATCAATCTATGACTGAACCTGCTAACAGATTGCATTCTCAGGCTGTTAAACTCAATAAATTAATAACCAATCTGCTGGATATATCCAGTATCAATACGGATCGCTTTTCTTTAAATTTTGAAAATTTCAATTTAACGGATTTAACTTCTGAAATAGTTCGTGATCTTCAATTTATCAATAAGACTTATCAAATAACTTTTAAAGGAGAAGTTGAAAACGATGTTTGCGCAGATAAAAGCAGAATTACTCAGATTCTGACCAATTTAATTTCAAATGCGATTAAATATTCTCCTGAGGGAAAACAAGTCGTCGTCAGCCTGTCAAACGATCTTGCCCGAACGCAGGCAATAATTAGCGTAAAAGATTTTGGTATAGGCATATCCGATGAGGAAAAAGATAAAATCTTCAAACGTTTTTCCCGAAGTGTTAACGGTAAAAACAATCATATACCAGGAATTGGATTAGGCCTATATATCTCAATGGAAATAGCAAAAAAACATAAAGGCAATATCTGGTTTGAAAGTGAAAAAGGAGTTGGAACTACTTTCTATCTTAGCCTTCCATTTAAGTGTGATCGGTAAAATTAGTTTTCATCACTTACATAGCACCATTTTTGCTACTACAAACTTAACACAATATTTATTCCCCTTTTGCTTATGGCTAAACGTATACTTGTTGTAGAAGACGACCAGGACATACTTTATCTTATTGAATTTTTATTAACCCAGGAGGGATATGAAGTAATCACCTCTTTAACAGGACTGGGAATTGTAGAACAGATCGAAAATGAACACCCTGATTTGATATTGCTTGATATCATGCTCCCAGGAATAGATGGCAGAGATATATGCCGGGATATAAAGCGCAACGCGAAAACAAAGGAAATTCCTGTTGTTATGATGTCTGCTCATGTGGACATTTCAAGAACCATACGGGACGTTGGAGCAGATGATTTTATAGCTAAGCCTTTTGATATTTATAATCTATTAGGCAGAATAGAAAGGCAATTAATTGCTTAATTTATGCTGCATTATCATCCCTTCAATGTATAAATTTTAGATCAGCAAATAGATAAAAAAGCTTTTAGAATACCTTTAAAATCACTTTTAAGGAAATGGCATACAATTGGAGATGTATTTTTTATGAAAATTATTAAAATAAATCCTTCTGCTGATTTTAATGCCGATAAACTGTTAATAATCAATATTAGAAATGATTTAAAAACATTTAAGATTACGCGAGGAAAATTTTTGGCAAACAACCAGGCAAAGTATCCTTCTCCGAATTTACGTGCCTGATCCATTATATATACTTTTCTCTTTTAAAGAGGGCTTTCACATAAAGGCCCTCTTTTATTTTTTAGCTATTTATATCCCTAAGCCTAATACCTTACGTTATATTAGAAAGTATCTCCATATTTAATGGTTCAAATGGAACTTAAAAAACTCTATTTTTTATTAAAACACTTTGAAAGTAATTTTATTATTTCTAATAACTCAACCAAGTGCCTTCACAGAAAAATAGTCTTTAAGAACATAAAATATTTTATTAGCTTAACTGAATCTATCTAAGACTGAATTTCACCTTAATTATTTTGAATTAAGGACTTATTTGATCTCCTATGGGAACAGTAACAACTAAAAGTTTCGAGAAAATTTTCGATTTAAGTGAAGCGCTTTTTCTTATCCTTGAACCTGATCCACCTGTCTTTACTATTTTAGAGGTAAATGAGGCTTACTTAAAGGCTACAAATCATAAGAGAGATGACCTTCTTGGGAAAGGGGTGTTTGAAATATATCCAGATGATCCTAATCATACCGAGACTCGAAATATTGGTACTCTCAGACAATCCCTCTATACAGTTTTAAAATCAAAGAAGTCAGATAAGTTGAAGCCTCAACGTTTTGATATGCCTGTCACCGGTACTGGTATTTTTGAAAAACGGTACTGGACAGCCACAAATACGCCTGTTTTTGATTCCGATGGAAATATAATTCATATTATTAACTCTCCGGTAGATATAACCGAGCTTTATACACTAACGGCTAAAGTGGAAGAAAATGAGAGAAATTTCCGTCAATTAGTAGAGGAATCGCCTATTCCTATGGCAGTGTTCAGAGAGCCGGATATGAAACTGGAATTGGCGAATCAGGCAATGTTCGATGTTCTGCAAAAGGATAATAGTATTTATGGAAAGCCTTTTCTGGAATTTATGCCTGAAATGAGCAATCAGCCTTTTTCAGCTTTGTTAGACAATGTTTATAAGACAGGCAGTACTTATTCTGAAAAGGAAGCTATTGTTCATATTAATGTTAAAGGAAAATCAAAGTCCTTTTATTTTGATTATACCTATAAAGCTTTAAAAAGTGGTGACGGCCATGTTTCAGGTATATTAGTGATGGCTGTTGATGTTACTCAACAGGTACTGGACCGGAAAAAAATCAAAGAGAGTGAAGAGCGGTTAAGACTGGCAGTAGAGAATGCAGAAGCAGGGATTTTTGATACAGATATTGTAACGGGAAAATCAATATGCTCATTAAAGCATGCAAATATATTTGGTTATCAGGATAATAACGAAGAGTGGAGCTTAGATAAATTATATGAACATATCTTAACGGAAGATTTAGAAGATTTTAAAAACTGTTTTTTCAATGCACTTAAAACCGGAGACCTAAATGTTGTAGTAAGAATAAAAAGGGTTGATGATATTGTTCGCTGGATCAACATCATGGGAAAAGTACAATATAACTCCAAAAATGCTCCTGTTAGAATTGTAGGAACTACAACAGATATTACAGAAAAGAAAGAACTGGAACAACGGAAGGACGAGTTAATTGGCATTGTAAGTCATGAACTGAAAACCCCCGTTACTTCCATGAAGGCGTTTGCACAGCTAGTAGACCGGAAGTTAAAACAAAATCAAGAAAAAGACGCTTCTGAGATGTTTGCTAAAGTGCTTCTCCAGATCGAAAAACTGTTTGTGCTGATTCAGGATTTGCTAGATGTAAGTCGCCTGGATGCAGGTAAATTGCAATTAAGGAAAAGCAAGTATCTATTTAATGAGCTGGCTAGAGAAACAGCATTAGAAATAGAAAGTATATATTCTCATCAGATTATTGTTGAAGATACAGATGATATTTATTGTTATGGAGACAAGGAAAGAACGGGACAGGTACTTACTAATCTTCTAACGAATGCTGTAAAATATTCTCCTGGGCAGGATAAAGTGCTTTTACGAATTAAAACGGATGGAAGTCAACTTCAATGCAGTATTCAGGATTTTGGGATAGGTATTCCAAGGGAGAAACAAAAACACCTTTTTGAAAGGTTCTATCGAATTACCGAAGGAAGAAATACTTCTATTTCCGGCCTTGGGCTTGGATTATATATCTCTGCTGAAATTATCAAAGGGCAAAATGGTAAAATCTGGTTTGAAAGTGAAGCAGGAAAGGGTTCCACTTTTTATTTTAGTCTTCCATTAACTTAATAGATTAATCAGACGATGAGAATATAGCTCTTCCTGTAAATTTTACATACAAATCTTTCTTAAATATTACGAACTGTTTCAAGACTCATCATTGCTATAACAAAGAGTACTAGGCCTTTAGTTCGTTTTAGTCGAAACTAAATTCATTTGAGACTTGTTTAGATAGATGTAATTAAAACTACGATTATGGAAAAACTGGAATTAAAAGGAAAATGGAACGAACTTAAAGGAAAAATCAAACAATCTTACGGCGACCTTACCGATGATGATTTAACCTATGAAGAAGGAAAAGAAGACGAGCTTTACGGACGTTTGCAAAAGAAAACAGGTAAAACAAGAGAAGAAGTCATAGAATGGCTTCGAGGCCTATAAGGTTTTTATTATTCATAATAGAAAAGAGTTCCATATTGGCTCTTTTCTTTTTCCTATTATTCTGTTATGCTTTGTTTTTTTCTTCGGCTTTAAGAATATTTTTAATCCCCTTCGCTAAAGCATCCGGATTAAAGGAGATGCTGTCAATACCCTTATCTACAAGAAACTGAGCAAATTCAGGGAAATCGCTTGGCGCTTGTCCGCACAGCCCGATTTTACGTTTAGCCTTCTTGGATTTTTGAATAGCCATTGCAATCATCTCTTTTGCCTGAGCATTTTGTTCATTAAAAATCCCGCTCACCAATTCAGAATCCCGGTCTATTCCTAAAGTAAGCTGTGTAAGATCATTAGAACCGATCGAAAAACCATCAAACACTTCTGCAAATTGCTCGCATCCCAAAACATTAGAGGGAATCTCAATCATCATATAAACCTCAAGTTTATTTCTACCGCGCTTTAACCCATAACTTTCCATTACCTCCACTACCTTTTTTCCTTCTTCTATGGTACGGCAGAATGGAATCATCAGGATCACGTTATCCAGTTTCATTTCTTCAATCACGATACGCATAGCTTCACACTCTAAACGAAATCCTTCGCTGTAGTGCTCACTGTAATAACGTGATGCTCCACGAAAACCAAGCATTGGGTTTTGCTCCTCCGGTTCGAACTGTTTTCCTCCTAAAAGACTTGCATATTCGTTAGATTTAAAATCACTCATGCGGATGATTACCGGCCTCGGATAAAATGACGCAGCTATAGTCGCTACAGCCATGGAAAGCCGTTCTGTAAAATATTGCTCCTTATCTGGATAAACAGCAGTTAACTGTTCGATTTTTTCTTTTACTTCCTGATCCTGCAATTCGTTAAATTTTGCCAGCGCCAGCGGATGGATCTTTATAGAATTAGTGATTGCAAACTCGAGCCGGGTAAGTCCTACACCATCTACAGGATAAAGCGCATATTGAAAAGCCCGTTTGGGATCTGCTATGATCAGCATGACTTCCGTTTCAGGATTACCGAACTTTTCAAGATCTATTTCTGTTTCATCCCATTCTAGAATTCCTTTATAAACTTTCCCTTCATTTCCTTCAGCCGAAGAAACAGTGATTTCCTGACCATCACTGATCTTTTGGGTCGCATTGCCAGTGCCTACAACCGCAACGGCGCCCATCTCTCTGGCTACAATGGCTGCATGACTGGTTCTTCCGCCATGATTGGTAATAATGGCTGAGGCTTTCTTTAAAATCGGGTCCCAATCCGGATTGGTAATTTCGGTTACCAATACCTCACCCTCCTGTAGCTTGTCAGCATCCTGAGGAGAATGTAGTATCCTGGCCTTGCCAGCCACTACCTTGTTTCCGATACCAGCGCCCGTAAGGATGATTTCACTTTCCTGTTTTAATTCATAACTTTTTAATTTGCCTTTTTCTTTTTTTGTAGAATGAACGGTTTCAGGACGCGCCTGCACGATATACAGATCGCCCGATAAGCCATCCTTAGCCCATTCTATGTCCATGGGTTTCTTATAATGTTCTTCAATTTTCAGGCACCACTTGCCAATCTGTGTGATCTCATCATCGGTTAGGACAAACTGCTGTCTTTTATTCTCAGGAGTATCCTGGTTTATTGTATTCTTCTTGTTTTCCTCATTCGAATCCTGTTCAGCATAAACTAAGGTCTTTTCCTTTGATCCGGGTTCTTTCGATAAAATTGCTTTATAGCCCTTTCTCAGGTTTTCCTTATATAAATAATACTGATCGGCATTCACTACACCGCCTACAACGTTATCGCCAAGTCCCCAGCTGCCGTTTATAAAAATGACCTTGTCAAATCCGGTTTCCGGTTCAATGGTAAAAGCTACTCCCGCACAAGCCAAATCAGATCGTACCATTTTTTGAACTCCTGCCGAAAGCGCTATTTTTGTATGATCAAAACCATTGTCTTCCCGGTATTTTATAGCACGATCCGTAAAAAGGGAAGCAATACATTGGTGAACAGCGTTGATTACATTGTCCTCTCCCGATATATTCAGGAATGATTCATGCTGCCCGGCAAAACTGGCTTCCGGCAAATCCTCTGCTGTGGCACTGCTCCGGACAGCTACGCTCTCCAGGTTTTGTTCCCGTTTTTGTAATTCCCGGTAGGCTTTTTTTATTGACTCCGAAAAAGCATCAGGAATGGGGGCATCTAAAATCATTTGCCTGATCTTCTTTCCTGTTTCGCTAAGGTTTGAAAAGCTTTTCCTGTCGAGGTTTTTCAGCGCTTCGTGTATGGGAGCTTTCAGGTTATTCTCCTCAATAAAATTCCAGTATGCATCTGCCGTGGTGGCAAAACCATCCGGAATCAGTATATCGTCAGATTTGAGTTGTCGAAACATCTCTCCGAGCGAAGCATTTTTGCCTCCAACCTGGGCAACCCTGGAATTATCTAATTTATTGAAGGGTATAGTGTATTCTATCATTGGTAATCCCTTTATTAAATGTTGGATCAACTTAAATTATTATGTTAATACATAATTACCGGCTCGGTTAGGTGTCCGATTGCAATACAGGGATAACTTCAAATCAGAATTTTCTGTTTCGAAAAACAATTTTTAGCTTTTAAAATCACTGGGGAAATTTGTTCTTAGCTGAATTACGGGTGGTATCTACTAATACCGAAATAGTTAATGCTGAAAATGCCAGTAAATGAAAGGTAAAGCCGATCACATGTCCGATCTCCCATCTGTATTTAAGCGTCATCCATCAATCTGGAATTATTAAAGGATCTGTTTGAAGAGCAGCAGAAATATTATTATTTACCGGAAGTACAATCAGTAGCCAGCTAATTAGCCATAATAGGTTAAAGATGGAGCCGGTTAAAGCCCATCCAAATGTCTGTCGATATTTACGGGTAAGGAATACCAAACTAATTGAAAACAGTATAGCTCCGATACAATATACACCTCCGATAACGGCAAAATAATGATACATCGTGGTATTAACTACTGAATACAATTCCTTGGTGTATTGCATTTTCTGAGGCATTTCCAATACATGTGCAGAAGTTATAGAGAGAGCCAGCGCAGTAAATAAAAGGGCAAAAAAACGTACAATTCGAACCATTTTAGTAGAATTGCTTAAATACACTCATTCAAAAATCAATCCGTTTCTTTTAATACTAAAAGAGGAATACCGGTGTCAAAAATTAATTTTTTAGATACGCTTTTATGAAAGATCTCTCCGAGCAATCCACGCTCTTTTCGTACTGTGATTAATAATTGAATTTCATGAGCTGCGGCAAAAGTTAAAATGCCATTGGCAGTATTCTCACTATCTATATAATGAAATTCAGCATTTTCATTGTCAAATACTTTATGAAGATCGGTTTGTTCTAATATTGTTTCAGCACGGAAATGTTTCTCTTTATAATCTACATTTAGGATAAATAATTTTGCATCCAGTGCGTTCGTGAAAGATTTAATGAACTGAACAGGGACGGTTTGCAATACTTCCTTAAGATCACAGGCCAGCAATACATTTTTTATTAAATGATATCTTACGTCCTTAGGAACAACAAGCAGCGGCTTAGCACAGTGGCTAACTACAGTCATTGTATTGCCTCCAAATAAGTCTTCTTCTAAATCACCCTTTACAGTTGCTCCAATAACTATCAGATCTACCTGCTCCTGTAGGGCATCAATTGCTTCAGCAAGCGGCCTGTTATCACTACAGGTTTCAATTTGAATGTGTCCGGGAAATGAATAAATCAGTTCATTTTTCAATGCTATTAGATGAGCATTCGTATCTTCAGTGGCTACTTCATAACTGGAAGCGTCTGTTGGGGATGCAGTGACAGACAACGCAAAAGGATGATATAATATAATTTTGTGTGCACTTAATTTGCCAGCTACGGCTACTGCAAACCGTGCTGCATTAGCTGCTTCTTCAGAAAAGTCAGTAAGAACCAGAATTGTATTCATAGCACTCCTTTTAAGTGTAGTGACGATTAATCTTTTTTGTTCATTTCAGGAGCGTTGGCTATCTGTTGAGGTTTTCCAGGTAAGATGTTGTCATCATAAAATATGGCATCTTTAAATATCCAGCCCGTTATACCCGATAATCTATTGCGCCTTGGATTGTATGCCCTCTAAAGCTTTTATAAATCTTTCAGAATCTGAAACCCATCCAAAAACCCCACCCTGCATCTTGGTACTCTTGATAGCTCCCGCATAATTATCCTTGTCCGTTGCGCCTGTGCAGTCTTTCAGAACCAGGCACCAGAAACCGAGATCATTGGCCTCAGTCATAACGGTATTTACACATACATCGGTGGTAATGCCCACAATCACCAGATGGGTTATGCCTAAGTTTTGCAGGGTCATATGAAGGTTGCTGACACCCATGGCACCCTTTCCAGCCTTGTCAATTAGAATTTCTCCCTCAATGGGTTCTACTTCTTTAACAATTCCCCAGCTCTTAGAACCCCTGACCAGGAGCCGGCCGATACCGCCCTCCGGTTTTTCGCCTATCCCTACACCTTTACCGATTATTTTGCTTCGAAGAAGCTTATTATAGGGGCAGTCGCTTAAATCCGGAAGGTGGCCTTCCCGGGTATGAATAACAGTGATATCGGTGCGCCGAACCACATCCAGGACTTTCCGGGTAGCAGATAAAGGCACGGCAGTGTTCTCCAATGGATACTTCATCACGTCCACGTATCCATTCTCACCGCAAAAATCAATCTGAAAATCAATGGAGAGAAAAGCCGTCCTGCCGGAATCAAATTCCAGAAATGAAGTTTCTCCAAAGTTAGGATTGTCTTCGCATTCCACTTTAAAGAGCTTTCCTTTCGGTTGGCCATATTGCCAGGCAGGAAACTTAAATGTCCGGTCTTTCTGAAAATCTTCATAATCCTTTTGTGCCTGGGCGAGAACAGCTTCGCGTCGTTTATCCAGGATATCCTCATACTGGCGTTCTTCAGCCATATCTGAAACAGTACCCGGCTGCCATTCAGTCGGCGAGGCAGGTTTAGTTTTTCGTTCCTGGGGTAGTTTTTGTTTGTTCTTTTGGGTTTTCATAACTGCTCCTCTTTTAATTTTTTCTTTTATAAGATTCTTTTTTTTGTCGGAAGATGATCTGTTCAAATAGCATAACGAACAGGATAACGGATATGATGGGATTACTGAAAATAGTGGTAATAATCCGTGGAACATTCTTCCATGTTTCCTGTGGCAGAAGAAATAAGCCCAGGCTCAAAAAAATAGAAAATCCAACAAGACTTTGCTCTCTTCTTCCGAAACTTGGCGCAGCAGCCATCATGCTTGCCCCAATGCCTATAACGGTAGAAGCAATGCCCAACAAAACAGCACCCGCAACAGGCTTGGGCATTGCAGCCATGAACCCGCCAATGGGCCCGATGAAAGCAAAAAAGATAAAAATGATGGAGGCTGCCAGGATGAAACTTCGGGCGGCGACCCGAGTCAGCATCACAATTCCCAGATTCTCCCCGTAAGCTACCGTGGCGGGAACACCCAGGATTCCGGCAAGGCACGTTTCTATCGTCCCAAAGAAAAGGAATGACCTGTTCATTGTTCTATCTTCTAATTTATGATTGATGACACCCGCATAGCCGCTGAGGTTGCCAAACATATTGAGACCGGCCATGAGATTTACTATTATCATGATAGCAATCAAATCAAAGGGCGGCATCGCCAGGCCGTAAGGCAGTATTTCGGGTAAGACAAAAAGGTGGGTTTCCTGCATGAGCTTCCATTTAAATTCACCCAGTACCATAAAAACAGCATAGCCAAGAACAATGATGATTAAAGGTGGAAGCGTTCCCCATACACCTTTTGCCCTAATGGCGGTAAAGGTGCCAATTAGCGCAAGAACTGCACCCATAAAAAATTGCCATCCAAATCCAAATGCAGCCAATAGGGCCAGACCTTGTTTAGATATGGAGAGCCCCACAAGCATCACCATCGATCCAAGGATTAACGGGCTCCAGATTTTTTTTATGTATTTCACAGCCCCAAAAAGAGTTAATGCGATAATGACAATACTTGCGATGGACTGTGCAAGAAAAGCCTGCTGGGCATAGTCTCTACCGCCGGCAGTGATTGCTGCGACAATGGCGAGAGATGGAATAACATTGGGGCCCGAAACCATGGCCATACGATGTCCCAGCCAAACCTGAAGCAAAGTTGAAAGTCCAATAGTAAGAACAATTGAAGACATATAGCCTGAAAGTTCAGCGGACTTAAACCCCATTTCAAGACCTACGATAGCATAACCCCACACCACGGCATAAATCATTGTCACTACCCATTGCAGACAATAGATAATCCAATCCCGGGTTGACCGAGGTTGATCATTGACATCATAAACCAGCTCAATATCTTCTGTTTTATCTTGGGTCATGACAGACGTTTTGTTTGTGGCACAATCTCAAATTTCTGGCAATCTGTAGTTTACACAACAACTTCTTTTTATCTCTGTTTAAAGAATTAAAAAAGGTTAACAAAAGGGCGTTAGGTCTGTTTGTATGAGGAAGTAAATATATACAGTCATTAATTAGAAATTTATGGCGGAAAACACAGAAGATAAATCTTTAGTCTATAAAATGGATGAAAAGCCTCCGATTGGCAGATCCATAATTTATGGCTTTCAGCATATCTTTGCCATGATCCTGGGGAGCATAACTACTGCTGTAATTATAGGAACAACAGTCGGCTTAAACACTTCACAGATAGCATTGCTGATCGGTTATATCAATGTGGCAGTTGGAATAGCGACTATTATCCAGGTAACATTAGGGGTACGCCTGCCGACTATTCAAGGTTCTACATCAGGTCATATACCAGCCTATCTCGCCTTAGGCTCTTTAGGTGTTTCCCTCTATTCCGATCCGCTGCTCACTATGCAATACCTGGGCGGCGCTTTGCTGATCGGAGCGATATTTCAAGCCAGTCTGGGTTTTTTTAATGTCCTGAAATGGGTAAGCCGGTTTATTTCACCCATGACGGTGGGAATTATCATTATGATGATTGGTCTTGGTCTATGGCCCGTCATTACGGAATTTATTGGAGGGGCCTGGCATTATGCCATAGTTGTCATAGCGTTAGTGATCTTTTTTAGTTTCACCTTTGGAGTCATGGTCAAAACTATGTCTTTGTTTCTGGCCGTAATCATTTCTTATGGAGTCGCCATTTTGGGAACCTGGCTGGAGTGGTTTCCCGAAAAACATTTTATGTTTGTGAATCTGCAGACCATAGCGGAAAGCAAGTGGTTCACATTCCCCGAGTTGTTTCCCTGGGGTGCTCCGAAATTTAATCTGGGATTCATTTTTGCGATGTCTATCCCTTATTTAACAGCATCGCTTGAATCCTTTGGAGACTACATGGCACTCTCAAAAGTAACAGAAACGGACCCTCCTAAAATAAAACGTATCAGCCGGGGGATTGCCGCCGAAGGGGCAGGCAGTATAATTTCCAGTGTTCTGGGAGGAAGTGCCACATCCACATTTTCTCAAAATATTGGCGTAATCAGGCTAAGCGGTATTGCCAGCCGTTTTGTTTGCGTAGTAGCGGGAATTATATTGCTTTTTATCGGTATCATAGGAAAGTTAGGTGCATTTATGGCAGAGATACCGGAAGTCATTCTCGGAGCTGTCTATTTAACGGCATTTGGTATTTTGGCCATGACGGGCTTGGAACTGATATTAAGGGCTAAAATAAATATATCACGGAATCAAATTCTAATTGGAACTTCATTGATGTTAGGATTATCTCTGCCGTCTTATATGAAAGAAAATCCCATTGAATTGGAAAATACTTCCTTGATGGTATTTATCAATGTCGTATTAGCCACACCGATGCTGGTATCCGGTCTTTGGGCCTTCATTCTCGATAATATTTTACCGGGAACTCCTGAAGAAAGAGGTATGAAAGGCTGGCTTGCAGAATCTTCCCGTTAAGGCAAGATCTTAAATGCCCATATGTTTTAACGACAAGTTAGGTGCTTATTAACTCTGCAAATTAATGATAATATGTGCCACATATTCATAAGCCAATATTATGTGAATCGAATTTATAATCAGCTCTGCATATCTGAATGGAGCAACAGTTAATTTTTTTCTGAACCACTTTTAAGCCTGACATCTGTCATAAATGCTGCTGTTATTTAGAAGGTCTGTTTTTCCCATAGTTACTTTCCGTTTGAAACCCAAAGCTTAAAAAAATCAACAAGTCTGAATTTTACTTGTTTAGCGGATATGAGAAGTAGAAGAAAACTTTGGATTGCCGGTGCATTCATTCTTGCAGGCGGATTCCTTGTCCGTTTTGCCTGGGCTACTTATACTGATCCATTCAGTGTGGTTATAATTATTTTGGGCGCCATTCTGTTTCTGATTGGCATTGCCATTTTTGCTGTCAATTTCCGAGAGTGATTTTAGCAACTGGGAGACGGCAAAAGATTGCAGAATGACAAAATCCGGAATATTGAAAATCATTCCGGATTTAAAATAAAAATCAGATCTTTTTCTGATTAACTTTCCATTGGTTCTTTACTGGCCTGATAATTTATATTATCTTTTGCAATTCGGGTTAGTAATTCATCGGCTTCTTTTTCCTCGTTCAGCGTTTGCACCAGAATCTCTACCGCATCAGCAAATCCTAGCGTTTTGGCAAGCGTTGCAAGCCCTCCATAAGTTGCTATTTCATAATGTTCTGCTTTTTGACCGGCAAAAATGAGACCTACGTCTCTTTGCGCAGTACCTTCTTCGGTTTCATCAATAATGTCTTCTCCTTCATCAACTATTCCGGCCATAGCAGGGCACTTTTGAGTGTCAGCTTCTTCACCAACAATATTAAATACACTTTCAAGACGGCTGACATGTGTTTTAGTCTGCTCCAGATGATTGCTAAAAGCATCTTTGAGCTGCTGCGTTGTTGCCGCTTCCTGCATTTTAGGTAATGTTTTTACCAGTTTCTTTTCTGCCCAATAAATATCTTGTAACTGGTCTATAAAAAACTCTTTTAGTTTTGAATCATTGGCATTCATTGTTTGTGTTTCCATAACGTAAGATGATTTTAGAGTTATTAGATGTGATTTATTAATGGCTTTAAAAGCCGGGAGATTTTCAAAAAGTTAATTTAGGAAGTCTTATGATACTGACTTTTCTCTCTTATCTTTTGCTTTTCTTTCCTGCCCTTATCTAAAGTTCAGCAATGACACTATCTTTATTTTGTGTCTCCTGCGTTTCTTTATCTTTATTCCTCTCAGTAGGAGCGGGTTTCTTTAACGAATCAGTATCCCTAGGCAGAATCATTTTCTCTCCCGAATTTGCCTTTTCTTTTGCATCCATAGTTAGCACGAATAATTTAAAATTAAACTTTCTGTCTCTGCTACTGATCAGGATTGTCTCTTAACTCAGCTTTGGTTGCATAAACTTTATGACCTTTATTGTTTATATAGTAATATTTAGAATGTTTGTCTATATACACAGTTTGTCCCTGCGGGCCTACTTTATCTTTGAATGTTTTATCGGCAACTTTCGCTGCCGCATTCGCTGCTGCTTCAGCAGTTTTATTCCCAACCGTATCTGCAGATCTTCTAATATCCTGTCCAACTGATGAGGTATCCTTTGATGAAGTATCTTTTTTGTTTTGAGCATAGCTAGTTTCGGATAATCCGATTACCGCTGCACAGATTGCAATTCCTATTAACTTTTTCATGGCAATTATTTATTAGGGCAACAGATCGCTTCCTGATAAGTTCTTAAAAAGATTTAATTATATACCCTTTAGATAAAGGACTTAAAATGAGTGATAACGATACAATTTTTACTTATACTTCAAGCTGCTTATCCACTGCTTTACCAATAGTTTCTATATCATTAGGCATCAGACAGGTTTCATCTTTTGCATACCAGTTATCATTTGCCTTATAAAGCACTCCAATCTGTTTTCCATCCTGACATACTTCATATTCGAGCTGTTTTGGATCAATCTGTTTCACTTCAACTTCGTAAAGGGCATCATCTATAGTTGCCATAACTTTTAGTGTTTCCATAAGTAAACAATTAATTTATCTGAAATAAACTTCTGCAATTAGTACCTGTCCTTTGATAGAAATGTTTAAATTTTCTTAAACTCTTTGCAGGTATCTAAAGTATTTTCAGAACATGATGCTGCAATTCCTTGATCTGCTATTTACCGTACTTCACCTTGTTATAATCCTGTTCAATTTATTTGGCTGGATATGGGCATCAACAAGGAAGTGGCATTTTATCTGCATTTTAATTACAGCCGGATCATGGCTGATATTGGGTATCTGGTATGGTTTAGGATATTGCCCGCTAACAGAGTGGCAGTGGCAGATCAAAGAAAAACTGGGAGAGGAAAATTTACCGAATTCCTTTATCAAATATTTTATTGATAAACTGACCGATGGAAATATAAGTAGTTCTTTAATTGATACGCTGACCGGAATATTCTTCCTTGTTGCCGCTCTGCTTTCAATATATATGAACTTTATAAGAAAAAAGAAGATGTAAGTTGGATATGGTGTTTTATTGCTTGTAAATCGGCATTCTATTCCCTGAAAGCATACATTTTTATCCTCGAAAATATACAATAGGAGCCAGCAGTATAATAAAAAAGGGTTTTGGTATTACGCCAAAACCCAATGAAGCTTCTTTGTTTTCCTTCGTCGGTATTAACCGGATCAGGTTCTATGGGTATATTCTCAGGTTTCCTAAAAACCACCCCTAAGAATGCCTCATACTTTAATGCCGTAAAAATCATGCCATTTTCAAGTGAAAAAACAAGTGTTTTTATTTTAGATGAGCGTGGAGATTAAGTCTCAGCCACAGTGATCAAATGTTTATTAAACCATTCGGCAGCCAGGCTTGCTACTTCTTCCAGCTTACCTGGCTCTTCAAATAAATGACTGGCGCCGGGTATAATTCTAATCTCCTTTTCAACCCGTAATAATGAAAAAGCATGTTCGTTCAATTGGATCACTTCACCATCCAATCCGCCAACAAGGAGTAATGTTGGCGTTCTTACTTCCTGAAGTACCTGTCCTGCCAGGTCAGGCCTTCCTCCCCGGGACACTACTGCCCGGATTATATTTCCAAGAGCAGCGGCAGCTTTAAGTGTTGCAGCGGCTCCGGTGCTTGCACCAAAATAGCCTACGCTTTGATCCGCGGTTTTCGGTTCCTGCTTTAGCCAGTCGGTAACCTTTACCAGCCTGTCTGTCAGCAGTTCTATATTGAAGCGAGTGGAATAATCCTGATCTTCCTGAACAGTAAGAAGATCAAATAGTAAGGTTGAAAAACCACCTTGCTGAAGCACCTCTGCAACATATTTGTTTCTGGAGCTAAGCCTGCTGCTTCCACTGCCATGGGCAAATACAACAAGGCCTTTAGCATGTTCTGGTGTTGAAAGATCTCCTGCTAATGTTATTTCATCCAGAGGTATCCGAACTTCTTCTTTAAATTGATAATTAATCATGGTAGTTATTATTTATTAATGAAGATTGTTTGAAAGATATAGCTGAGTTATTATTTAATTTGAATGCACTGTTTTAAGCTGAGCAAGAGCGGTAAGTTTAAGGCTCAGGGCATGTAATTTTTTCCTGGCATCCGGATCGTAAGCCTGCTGTTCTTTTGAAGGCTGATGATGGTCAAAATAAACTCCGGAAGTATGTTCCGTTTCTGACGAGGTTACCACAGTCTTACTCGTTCTTAAAAAAGAGAATTATAACTTTTTATCTCTCGGTATCGGCCACAAAAAATCTTTGATTTTAGCAGCAAATGCGACACTTTAGGTACAACCTTAGCTAAATAGAATGGTTTAATAAAATTCAAGTAAGGAGAAATAAAACTGTTAGAATATTTTCCTGAGATTTAAAAGAAGAAAGCTCTGTTCTTTTGAATGTTCGAAAGAAGGAAAAGAATCATCCTTTTATAGAATTATTTAGTCTGCTGATTTTCTGATCCATCTTTTTTAGGTATTGTCCGAAATACAACATCCCATATTACCGAACTTACTCCAAATCCTTTTTCAGGATATTTATAATGGTGTAAATTAGGGGGAGGAAAAGCATGAATGGCATAGTGCCTAGAAACATAAATTAAATAACCTGTAACAAAGCCAGGAAAACAAATGAAAGCATAATTACCAGTTCCGGTTAACAGATAGGATAATCCGAAAAATAAACTAAAGAGAAGAAAGGCAGCAATCATACTAGGCACAGGCGGCATGAATAATCGTTGTTTGTCCCTGGGATATTCGTGATGATTTCCATGAAAGATATAAACTATCCGAAGTCCTAATTTACTCGTTGCCTCATAATGAAACAAGTACCGGTGTGCTATATACTCACACAAAGTCCAGCTAAGCATTGAAATAAAAAACAGGCCTGAAATAAAAGCGGCAGAAAAACCAAGCTCGCTATAACTGTAAAAAAGCAAAAAAGCACAAAGAGGGATGTAAATAGAGTAGATAATCCAGGGCCGGGTTTTGGTTAAGCTTTCAAGAAAGCTATTTTTAAATAGCTGTGCTTGTCCGGTATTATTGATTTTTTCGAAATGCATAAATTATTTCTTTATAATCACTTGCCAGTCTTCAGGTTTTTGTAATAAATTAAAGCCTACATCATTTGGAAGACGATTGATAGTTAAGTTACAATTACTGCTATTCAATGTCAGATCGCTGATATGAAATTTTTCGAGATATTCCGGCAAGAGTGGCCTGTCGAAGGTAATAGTTTTAGTTAGTACGTTAATATCAATTCGTAAGCAAGCTTGCAATAACATAAATACCACGGCCACTGACCAGGCTTGCGGAGAGCAGGCTACCGGATAATCTGTAGGACCTATACCCGCCTTGCGATTAAAACCGCAATACAGTTCTGGCATTCGTTGAAGCTCGATAAATAAAGAAGCTTCAAATATAGCCTTCATGATTTTAAGCACATGATCCTGAAAACCATACAAAGATAATCCGTAGGCAATTAAGGCATTATCATGCGGCCATATCGATCCGTTATGATAAGACATCGGATTGTACCTCTCTTCGTTGGCAGAAAGTGTTCTGATACCCCAACCGCTAAACATATCACTGCCTAATAGAACATCCGCCAGTTTCTTCGCTTTATCTTCATCTGCAATTTGTGTGAATAAGCAATGCCCGGCATTGGAAGAGATAACTCTGCATGGACGCTTCTGGCCGTCAAGCGCCAGTACAAAGCAACTTAGTTCGTCGTCCCAAAACTTCGCGTTAAAGTTTTTCTTCAGCGTTTCGGCATCTTCAAGCAATTGTTTAGATAAGTCTTCTTCAACAAACACTTTTGCCAGTTTACCGGCATAACATTTGGCACTGTACACATAACCCTGAACTTCGCATAAAGCAATAGCAGGCTCAGCCAGATGGCCGTCTTCGTACATAATAGAGTCAAAGGAATCTTTCCAGCCCTGATTGGTAAGTCCGTTTTTTGCTTTATGCTTATATTCTACAAAACCATCACCGTCCAGATCTCCGTATTCATCAATCCATTTAACTGCATCTTTAATATTTGCCCATATCTTCTTTATGAATTCCAGATCGGCGGTGCGTTCATAATACATTCCTGCCAGCATCACAAATAAAGGGGTGGCATCAATAGTCCCGTAATACTGTTTAAAAGGGACTTCGCCGGTATTTGCCATCTCGCCCGTACGGGCTTCATGAAGGATTTTGCCAGGCTCTGCATCTTTTTCCGGAATAAGTTCTGTCGCCTGATTACGGGCAAGAAATAATAATACATCCCTGCTTATCTCTGGTGCCAGCCATAAAGTTTGAATTGCAGTTATTAATCCATCACGGCCAAAAGGTGTATTATACCAGGGTACACCTGCATAAGGATATTTGCCTTGCTGTGTTTGAGCAAGCAACGAAAGAAGATCAACCTGTGAGCGCTTTATCCAATGGTTAAACTGTTCGTTGGAGGTAAGAATGGTTGCAAAAACCGAGCGGCTGTTATTTAATTCAGACTGGATTGATTTTTTGGCTTCCAAGTAGCTGGTAGTAGATTTGGGCCTGTCGCCAACAATAAAATGTATGCAATAACGAATAACAACAGGTTTATTTGGACTAAGTTTGATAGAAAAACGGGCTTGGTTCCCTTTTAAAGTATAATCCGCTTCCGAAGTAAAATAAATTGAAGTCTGCCTTTTTATGCCATCAAGCCCCTCGTATTGCAGCTTACAACAATTGTCATGATCATCACGAATTACCTTATTAACATCTACCTGCCTTTGTATTCCTCTTATCTCAAACAGATCTTTAAAATCGCCGTCAAAAGACAATGTAAGTTCAAAAGAACATTCCTTTTCACCATAAAATATGCAGGCTATTTCTTCATAATAAGCGCTTTCGCGGATGAACTGATTTCGGGAAATATGAATGGTATTATCAAGTATATTACAAGTTTCTAAAAATGGATTAGTAAGATCAACAGCAAGAATATCATTTTCTTCTTTGATAGCACTACTTAGTAAAAGCGGTTTTTTTCCATTAATAGCTAATACCAGCCTATTAATAAATCGTGTTCCTTCATGATAAATGCCCTGCACCATCTTTCCCTGCGGATATATATTTCCCCAGCGATCAAAAATGGCGAAGGTATTCGAATGATTAAGTACGTTTACCCGTTCATCTGAATTTACGGCATCAGCCGAAATATGAAATTTATCATCTAATGGTTCGATTAATTCTTCAGCTTGCATAGTCATAGTTTTAAGGA
The DNA here is from genome assembly GCF_047272945.1 of Rubrilithobacter danxiaensis. NCBI lineage: Bacteria > Pseudomonadati > Bacteroidota > Sphingobacteriia > Sphingobacteriales > Sphingobacteriaceae > Rubrilithobacter > Rubrilithobacter danxiaensis. The sequence continues at coordinate 241,238 of NZ_JBKOPS010000005.1, read as the reverse complement.
AGTTTCAGACAACATTTTTCATTCCATTTTTATTTAAAGATGGACTTATAGTAAGCGGCTTTAACCGTCCGTTTCTTTCATAAGTATTATTTTGAATGATTAAAGAATATAGATCCAGGTAACTTTTTGCCATTATTGAAGCTGTAAATCTTTTCTCAAAAGTACTTCTAACCTTTTCACGTGATATCAGAGGCACTTTTAATACAGATTTGAGAGCTTCCTCAATTGAATGAACGATAAAACCACTTTCAGCTTCATCAATCACCTCAGGAACAGAGCCGTTTCCAAAAGCAATTACAGGCGTTCCGCAGGCCATTGATTCTATCATTACCAATCCGAAGGGCTCCGCCCAATCGATTGGAAAAAGCAGTGCTTTCGCTTTGCCTAAAAAATCTGTTTTCTGAGTTTCATTTATTTCGCCGACAAACTCAATCAGGGGATGATCTAACATGGTTTTGATCTGATGCTCAAAATAATATTCATCTACCTTATCTACTTTGGCTGCTATTTTTAGCTTACTGTTCGAAGCAATAGCAATTTCTATCGCCCGGTCAATTCCTTTCTCAGGTGAAATCCTTCCCAAAAAGGCAAGATAATCGCCCTCACCATTTCCAGCATAATGAAGATTGACCGGCAAGCCGTGATATACTGTACCTATCCAATCAGCCTGAGGCAAGGGTGCTCGCTGACTATCGGATATTGAAATTACTTTTTGCGAAGAAAATTTATTATAAACAGACTGCAAGTCAGGAATATCCAGCCTGCCGTGCAAGGTAGTTACACAGGGTGTATTCAATTTTTGTGAAAATGGAAAATGAAGATAATCGGTATGGAAATGAATAATATCAAATTCATTTGCTCTTTCAATTACTTCCTGCATCTGAACAATATGGTGGGCAAGCGGATCAACGCAGGCCTGACATAATCTCAGGCTATCATTCACGTTGGCTATTAACTTCGCATTTGTAACCGAATCGCCGGAGGCAAATAAAGTTACTTCATGCCCTTTTTTAACTAATTCTTCAGTCAAATAATGAACTATTCTTTCGGTGCCTCCATAGAATTTTGGGGGAACTGATTCATATAAAGGCGCTACTTGTGCTATTTTCATTAGTGTAGATTTGTTTTTTAATGGCAATGAAGCGATCATGTGCTGGTTGCTTTTCATTCATTATAGCTGATGTGCTTGCTGCACATGATGGTCTCATTGTTTTTCTATAGGTATTTGTCGTGTTCTTCATTTTTATCCAATCGACACATTCATGGATAGGAACGAAGAGTTGTGGAGTATTTTAGTATGCCAATTCTTCTCTGGTTTTACTTACCATTCATTTTTGCCATTCTTCAGCTTTCTTTAACAACTTTAAAAGTTGTTCATCAGAAAAATCTCCAAAGGTTTCATAAACCTGCCCTACCGCATAAAAATCGAGAGGTTGTACTATCACTTCAATTGCATCTGCTTCATTCAAATGAGGATCAAACCGAGTTCCGGACACAGGGGTGGCCAAAATGATTTTTCCGGCCTCTTTTTTCTTGCAAAGCTTAATAACGGGTACCAGTGTTACTCCGATAGCAATACCATCGTCCACCAGTATAACTGTTCGCCCTTTCATGTCGGGCAAAGGTTTTCCATTTCGGTATTTCTCAACCCGCCGATTAACTTCTTCTATCTGCTCTTCAATTATTTGATTAATAACTTTGGGTTCCAACGCTTCTTTCCCATGTTGTGAAACATACACTGAATAATCTTCAGCTATTGCTCCGAATCCATATTCTTCATGTCCGGGGAAAGGCAGTTTTTTAGCTACAACGAGACATAATTCAGCAGCCAGTTGTTGAGCCACATAGTAGGCCACTTCTACGCCTCCGCGTGGAATACCAAGTACTATCGGGTTAAGGTCTTTGTACTTCGGTTCAAGAAGGAGTGCCAATTCTTTACCTGCATCCTGCCTGTTTTTAAAAAACCTGTCATTCTTCACACTATACATAACTCCAAAATTTGAGTACATCCAATTATGCCGAATCAGATTAACAATCTCTTTATTTCTAACCTGATGAAAAATGAAAAGTTTAGAATTAATGAAGATTAACGCAAGGGCTGGTAGAGCCTGTAAATGAAATAAAAGATTAAACAACAGCTGTTTTAGCCTGTTAACGAATAAGGGCACGGGAAAAAATCCGGTAAAAAAAGAAAATGACTGCTGAAAAGGATAAACGAAAGGAATTAATAAGCTTTATTGATAAAAAAGCTTTTGATGTGATATTGCATACATCACCTGATAAGTTTAAAGGAAACGACAGAGAGAATTTTGAAGAAATTTTGAAAAAGACAGAGAATGAGAAAAAGAAGTTTCATGATGTTTATAAATCTGCCGAAGAGGTGAAGGAAAACTTTCTGGATAATACACATTCCAAACCTGCTCAAAAATTAAATAAGGAACTGGAGCATCTTGGATTGCCAACATTACCTCAAATCAAGGATGAGTTTGTGGAGCTTTGCAGAAAGCTGGATATTTGAATTTTTGCGATACCATAAAACGTCTTTCAACTTTCTCCTGGAAACGATTATTATTCCAATAAAGGTAGTTCGACCATAAAGACCGATCCCTGGCCTTGCCCTGAACTTTCTGCCTTTATGGTTCCCTGATGAGCTTCTACCAATGTCTTCACGATTGACAGGCCTAATCCGGTAGCGGTTTCTCCGCCTGTTGGCCGAGCGCTTAGTGTTGTAAAGCGCTGAAACAATTGCTGTTTATCTTTTGCCGTCAGGCCGGGGCCTTCATCTTTCACTTCAATAATTGCTTTTCTATCCCTGCTGCTTACTTTTACTAAAATATCCTTGCCGTTAGGAGAATATTTTATGGCATTATTAATTAAATTATCTAGTATTTCTGCCATCTTGCTTTTATCGCCTATTACCCATAGCTCGTCTTCAATGGTGAGATTTAGCTTTTGATATTTATTTTCTGCAAGCGACTGATTTGCGATTACTACCTGCCTGGCCAGATCAGCTAAATCCAGCTTTTCTGAACGCAATTTAACCTTACCGGCTTCCAAACTTGCCGCTTCCAGTAATTCGTTAATGGTCCGGGACATTTTTATGCCGGCTTCCTTTATCTGATCGCACAACAGATCAATAGAATCAGGATCACCTTTTTTTCTTTTAATCAAATCAGCACGTACAGGTATAGTTGTTAATGGATTTTTAAGGTCATGAGCAGTAATATAAAGTATCTGATTTTGCCGGGTAATTGTAGTCCTGATAGCCAGACGAAGCTCCATCTGATCCATAACCGTATCTGCCAAGTCCTGTAAAATTTCTTTTTGAAATTCTGTCAGATGCCTGGGATTTTTATCAATAATACATAATGTTCCTAAATTATATCCATCTTTAGTTTTAAGTGGTGCAGCGGCATAAAATCGCAAACCGAATTCCCCGGCTACTAAAGGGTTCGCCAGGGTACGTGGATCTTTAGCAGCATCTTCCACCAAATAAACTTCGCCGGATAAAATAGCCGAAGCACATAAACCGGGATCACGGTCAATTTGTGAAGCATCTATTCCATAGCGTGATTTAAACCATATTCTGTCTGTATCAACCAGGGAAACAATAGCGATCGGAACATCAAGCAATTTTGACGCTAACCTTGTGATCCGGTCAAAACTTCCATCAGGAGGTGTATCAAGTATGTTGTAATGTCTTAATGCTTCTATCCTTTCTGATTCTTTTTTACTTAAGATCTCGTTAGCATTTTCCATTAGCTTTGTTTTTCATAGAGTATTCCTTGCTTTATAGGCGTTATACAAATCTATTTAATTTATAGGAGAATTAAAATAGGGCAAGCAGCAACGATGACTGAGGATAATGTTATACCAGAAAGTTTGCATTTTGAAAAATGGTTCACGACTATCAAAACGATAACTTTTAAATACCCGTTCGTTAGGGGCTATTCAATCGCTCTATTAAAATTCCGCAGAGCAAGGTGGCACAGTCCTTGTATCTAAAATTATTAACCTGTTTAAAGTTTTCTCGCAAAGATTTGACTCCGAATTTTTTATCAATCTCCAGCAATTTTATAAAAGCTTTCAAAATTAAATACTTACAAAAAAACTTCAAACAGATTCAATCTATAAAGCCAACCAGAAAGATGAAAAAGATACTAATGATATTGACGTCTCACAGCGAGATGCAAAACACAGACAGAAAAACAGGGCTGTGGATTGGAGAATTTACCGACCCTTATTATGAGTTCCTGGACAAAAGCTATGAGGTCACTTTGGTAAGTCCGAAAGGGGGCGAACCACCAATTGACCCTTTAAGCGCAGTAACCGAAAACATTACGGCTTCCAACCGCAGGTTTCAGGATGATGAAGCAGCCCAACAGAAATTTAAAAACACGCAGAAACTGGAAACAGTAAACGTGGCCGAATTTGATGCGGTATTCATTCCGGGGGGACACGGCCCGATATGGGACTTAGCAGCAAACGAAACAAGCGGCAGAATAATCCTTGATTTTTTGGCGCAAAATAAACCCGTTGCAGCAGTATGCCATGGTCCAGCAGCGCTGATTAAAGCCGCAGAACTTCAGCCGGGTTTATTGAATGGAAAGCGGTTAACCGGATTTTCCAACGCAGAAGAATCATTGGCTTTTCTCGACGACAATGTGCCTTATAAATTAGAAGACCGCCTGAAAGAATTAGGGGTAGACTACCATACCGGACTTATTCCTTATACCTCACATGTAGAAGAAGATGGGTTATTAATTACAGGTCAAAATCCTTTGGCGGCAGGACCTACGGCAAAAGCCTTGATAAAAGCATTGGAGGGAAATGCTTCTAAATAAAAGAACAGCCGCGAACAGGAATATTGCTGCAAGCGCCGGGCGAACATAGCTCAGCTTTTGGATCACTATTTAGGCTGGATGTTCACTATTGAACTTTGTAGTAACCATTTAGCAATATATCTTTAATCATCTGTAGTTCGGGGGCGACCGAACACGGAATACCCCACCCCAGTAATACCTGTCCGTTGTACACAAAAACCAAGCTTTTAAACTATTTGCTACTTGCCATAATAACACCGCAACCTATTCTGCTACCAGAATTACCGCTTGGCTGAGAGGTATAATCATCTACACCTGAATGCACAATCATTCCTCTGTTAAGAATATTTGTTTTTTCATCTCCTCCAATGGTCCACCGGTTGGTAGAAAGAGTTAGCTCTCCGTGTCCTTTATCATCCAATTTAACATTTCCTATATCACCTGAATGATAAGAGGATGAATCCCACTTTCCGTGTTTTTCATTAGTCGGATTCCAATGCCCATGGGCACCTTTTCCCGCATCGCCACAATCGCCATGTTCATGAATATGTACTGCAACAGTTTTATTAGCCAGCGAAGGAAAATCTATCTTTAAATTCATTTCTACAGTACCATCGTCTTTTTGGCGAAAATCTGCACTTCCTCTGCCTGTAGTATCTGATTTGGTAGCACTGATGTCAGCATGTGCCTCCATTGCAGTAGCAGCGGCATTATTATTTCCTGTATTGATCGTATCCGTGTCCCGGCTGGTGTTAGTTGTATTATTGCTGTTATTACACGCTATACATGCCAATAACCCAAGATTAATTGTCAAGGTTAATAAATTGTTCTTTTTCATGCCAATAGAATTAAAGATTTACTAATCATTGCATTCCTCCATTTAACAGATATATAAATCTTAAGTTTTTTTAATACTAAGGAACTAATTTAAAACTTATTAAATCAACAGGAATTATCTTTTTTATTCTCATTGCTGCTTTGATATTCTTATCAAGCTTTCCTTCCAGAGGCTCATTGATCGGAGTCTTTTGCAACACTGATATTAGTATCTATTGAATCAGTAGTTACACTGGATGCAGAATCTATTGAATCTATCGCATCGCGGGTTGAATCAGGCGTAGGAACAGAATCTGAATCAGGATTTTTGTTTGGATTTGAGTTACAAGCAAGTAATAAAATTATTGTAAAGACAACATAACCTAATCTAAGTTCCTTTTTCATTTTATATGATATATTAGTTCTATTACCGCGACTAGGGTTCTGGCCCGCTATTTCCTGTAAGATTTCTTTTCCTGATATCAGCTTCTTTTTTCTGAAGGAGCAGTTTCTCAGCATCACGCTCGTCGGACACGTTTTCAGGATTTTTACGATCTTCCCATGTTTGTTCTTTATTATCTGAAGAAGGGCTGATTGCTTCGCCTATTGCTCGTACAAAATCCGGATCTACCGTATCATTATGCCTTACTTCCCACTTTCCATCCTGTAATGTAATAAAAATAGAATCACCTGCCGGCATTTTCACAGACCATCCGGGTTCGGTATCATTCTCGGAAGGATTTGCTTCAAGCTTCAGCAATTCATCTATTTTAGGGTCTTTTACTTTAATTTCCATATGTAGTATTTATTTAAGTAAAGATATTTGTGCTGATTTCTGCTGTTTGAGATGGATTATCAATCTAAACTTTCTGCTATATTTTTGAAGTCCGAAAAACTAATTTCCAAATTAGAAGGTAAATAAAGATTTCCCGTTTCTTTATCTCTATAAATATTTAGGGTAAGATCACTTAGCCTTATCTTAATTTCCTCTAATTTTTTATTTCTCGAAATAGAGAGGCCTTGCTTCGATTCGAATAAAGAGAGATTAAATGTTTTCACAATAATTTATTTAGTCTTGCTGAGAATTATTCAAGGTCTACTAAGAATAGACATTCTTTTAAATTACTTCCATTTCGGTTAAAAGTTTTTAAATTATTCATATTAAATTTAACATAACTCTCAGTTACCTTATTCAAAAAGAAGTTCGTTTTGTAAACTATAAGAGAAATGTTTAATTCATTTTTTATTTTTTAAGAACCTAACGTTAACAAGTCTGTTAAAAGAACAGCCTATAACCCTTGTTGCAATTCTTCACTTTAAGGAGGAGAAAGATAATGTCTTCCTCCTCCTTATTCCCAAACTAAACTTTCACTGGAAACTAAAACTATGAAGGGAAAGTAGGCGCAAGAGCAGATTAGATGGGAAAAAACAAGGCTGACTCTTAACCTGTAGAATAGTCAGTATTATGGATAATTGTGAATTTTCTAAGTGTTCGTAATTACTTTTCTGATAACCCTTTTACCACAAAAACTTCTTTGTAAAGGAAGGTGAAGTTTTTATGTTTACCTTTGTAGAACCTATAAATCATACAGCTCTTTTATCTGGAGTTTATTATTTAATAAGACCAATTAATGAATTTATGGATAAGCGTATTCTAATAGTTGATGATGATCCTGATATTCTGAATGTTCTTAAAGAGGCTTTTCAATATGAAGAATATGAGGTAAAAGCCTTGGACAGTGTTGATAATATAGTTAATGTCCTTAATTCATATCAACCTGATCTTATTCTCATTGATTATATTCTCAACGGAATTAATGGTGGTGAAATATGTCATCAGATTAAGACAATGCGTGAGTATCAGAATATTCCTGTTTTTCTAATGTCTGCTTATCCAAAAGTAATCCTATCACTGGGCACTTATAACGCGGATTTTCTGGTTGAAAAACCCTTTGACCTATATGAGTTGCTTAAAAAGGTTGAAGAGAAAATTACAAGTAAACAAAACTCTTTGAACCAGTAAGGCCAATTCGCCTGGTCATAATCTCAGTGGTAACTCCTGTCAATACGCATACCGCTATATTGTTCAACCCGCTTCTTCCAGGGCTACGCCTATTTGTTCAAGAAGACCTGAATCCACTTTATGATCGTCTAAAGATCTCCAGCCACCATATTTATTAGCTATGAAAAAGCTGGAACCAAACTGGCAGAGTATTCGATATCCTTGCTCGTCATGAAATTTTTCCGGCTTTGCCTCGAACTTAAAGGCATTCCGGTTGATGGATCTGTTATCGAATATTCCATATGCTAAACGTTGCTTCCGTCAAAGATAAAACAGCAGCGAAGTTTTCTTTTCCCTGCTGCTCTAATCTCTATTTCTCAATTTACATTTCCATAAGTTCAGCAATTTCAGGAGTTAGTTGACCCTTAACGTGCTCCATTTCCCCCTGAGATACACAATTTCTAATTACCCGGAATACCGCAGGGGCTTCTTCTTTCGGATTACTGCCAAAATCTATTTCAGCAGTCCTTGTTTCATTTGAAATTTCTTTCAGAAATTCATGCAAAGTGGAAGAGTCATTCCGTTTTTTTGAAATATTCCATTCGTTCACATACATTGCTTTCAAAGCCATTGGCAGCTCGGATATCAGGTGCATAGATTCTTCAATGGTAATTCTGTCCCTTAATCCATGAAAAACCGCCTGTGTTACTCTGAAGGCATGTTCCATATCATCTGATGCTCCCAACTCTGTTGCCACTTTCTTAAGAAAACATTTCCTTCCTGTGCATAATTTTCAAAATGCGCTTCCATAATACCTCCTGTTCTTAATGATTAAATTAGTTTTTTGACTTGTAAGATTTTAAAATTTTGCAGCTCTTTTTAAAAGCTATCTCCATTTTTTAATATTCAAAAGGATAAGTTTCAGGCACTTTATGTCCCTCCGGCCGCATGTGTAAAGGATGTAATGCTTTCGTTTTATCAATATAAACAAATGCATCATACCGGGAGTTCAATACGGTTGGAACATAATTGCCATATTTTTCATGGGCCGGATTATATACCACACCTATTGCCCGATGGGGCATTATCTTTCTAAAACGTTCGTTCTTGTTGTTTCTATTAAAGATCAATAATTTATCTTCGGCAGATTCATTGTGCAGTATTTCTTCAACACTTCCCGGACGGGCATCCGGAACGTACATACTTTCCATTGGCGCCCCCCAGTTCTGGCCTGCAATCACTCTGCCTGAATAAGAGCCAAAACCTACCAGCACCGTATCATTCTCACCTTTTTGTTCCCGCACCAATTGCCCTACATTAATATCACCGGATTTTGCCATATCAGTATAACGGGCATCGCCGATATGTGTATTATGTTCCCAAACTATGGCTTTAGCTTCTGTGCCATGAAACTTCAGTATCCGGTTAAGCGTTTCCATCATATGTGTATCGCGAAGATTCCAGGTATTCACGTTAATGCCAATCATATTGCGGTAATACCGCTCGGCATTTACTGCAATTTCAGCATTCTGCTCTACATTTAACGCAGCTTCCGGATCATGATCGTACACCGGTGCTTTCCTGCGAATTTCCGTCAGCAGCTGAAGTACAGCTTCCTGGCAGGATTGGTCCATCGAATACTGCGCCCGGGCATAACGATGTTCGTCTTCGCCGTAAGGTTCAAAACATTGGATGGCATTTCTGGCGTATTCGGCAGCTTTAGGATCATGCTTGGAAAGATAATCCATCAGCGCTTCCATCGATTCCCAAAGGCTGTACACATCTAACCCGTAAAAACCCACTCTTTTATTAGCCGGGAGATTAGTATTGTACTCCTTCAGCCATTCGATCAATCCAACTATCTCCCAGTTTGCCCACATCCAGGTAGGCCAGCGGTCGAATGTTTTTAACAGCTCAACAGCCTTTTTATCCTGATCCGCATAGCCTTTAATAAAGCGGTTAATCCGGTAACAATCCGGCCAGTCGCCTTCTACAGCAATAAAATTGAATCCTTTCTCCTGAATCAGCCTTTTTGTTATCGCAGTCCGCCATGTATAATATTCATGCGTTCCGTGAGAGGCTTCTCCCAGCAATACATGACGTGCGGCTCCAATTCTCTCCATCAAAGGATTCAGATCGTTTTTATTTTTCAGGCTATAAGTTCTTTCACGATTTTCATCTAAAACCGCTGTTCCCTGATCAGCATAATTTCTTCCAGCCATTGTAATTCCTCCTGTTAAATCCTGTAATTTCAACTTACCCTGTTAGTAATTGTTTAGGTTTTTTGAAGAAATGGAAGGAGAAGAAAAATCAAGATATAATTCCAACAAAATTTGTGTTCATTGTATGTTATTGATAGTGCATTCCTGTTTTCTCTATAATAATTTTATCAATTTCAGGAGATGATACCGGTACTACTTTATCCGACTCAAGCGCTTCATCATTATTTAGATATGGTTCCAATAATGTAAAAGGGTGTTCTCCTAAATTTTCTGAACTCAGATCCTTCGAATAAGTAAGCTTTACAAAATTATATCCTGTTTCAATCCACTGCTGCTGTATGTCTCGGGTAAATAAATGAAGTTTCATGATTCTGATTTTTAATATTGATTTATATTAGGAAAAAGACATGCTATACTGTCCGATTTTGATACTTATTACGCTAATTCAACTTGCCTGAAATTCAAAAAGTTTAGATTTTATTTAAAATTCAGGTATAAGGTATATAACTGTGTGATGCGGTCTCTTGAAAACTATACAAGAAGCTATACGAACGGCGATTCAACAGGCTGAAGAATGGTTTTACGAATCAGAAGGATAATAAAAACTATCAAATAAATTTAGGAAGTCTTGATTTTATTCGACAACAATTGTTATGGTATAAGAAGTAACAATTTAGAAACAAAAACATTCTGAATTTTGTATTTATTTGCACAGTAAATTAGCTTAATGAAGAAAGCATTGGCAATATGTTTTGTGGCATTTTACCTGTTAGTTGCAACAGGTATGTTTGTTTGCATTGTTCATTGCGCTGCTGAGTCTTTTCTATTCGGAATAATAACCGCTCATGCCGAACAAAAGGACTCGGATCATTATGCTAAAAGCGGTTCTGACCATCACGATTCTACGGAAAAGCACAACTCTTCATCTGAAAAGAAAAAAGATTGTACAGGAGAAGAAGACTGTTCTTGTTGTGACCAGCACGGCACTTATATTATCAAAGAAAATATAAGCCCGACTTTTAACCTCAAAGTTCCTCAAGTTTTACTTACCGGCTATCAACCTGCATATTTTAACTATACATTCTTAAATAAAAATATAGGACTGTTTGATACATGGCCAGAAAGCCATGCCCCTCCGGGTAAAAACAATCAGCCTATTTATATAAAAATACGTTCCCTTCTGATTTGATTATTCATGCTATTTTCCTGTAATTCTACAGGAGCAGATTTCTTTTATCCCTATAAAGAATTAATAGCTTGATAATTTTCCATGATACTTCATATTAAAAATATGGTTTGCAGCCGTTGCATAATGGTTGTAAGCCAGCAGCTTGAAAATTTAGGTTTTGAGGTTTGTAATATCTCTTTAGGAACGGCTGAAATCCTTCCTGATCCGGATGAGCAGACACTGCTAAAGGTCTCCTCTATACTGGAAGTTCTGGGATTCGAACTCATTCGCCGGGATAAGGATTGGACTGTAGAACAGATTAAAAATCTGATTATTGGATCAATCCACCATTCCGATTTGGCAGAAACCCATATTCCTTTTACTGAATTAATCTCTTCAGAATTAAATAAAGATTATACCTATCTAAGCCGGCTTTTCTCAGAATCTGAGAATATAACCATTGAAAAATTTGTTATTCAGCAGAAGATTGAAAAGATAAAAGAACTGCTGGAATACGGTGAATTGAATATAAGCGAGATTGCCGACAAAATGGGATACAGCAGCAGCGCTCATCTCTCCGCCCAGTTTAAAAATGTTACCGGCTTTACACCTCGTCAATTTAAATCATTGGAACAGGCTAATCGTAAACCAATAGATAAGATTTACACCGGAAATTAAGGAAAACTAAGATTTACCACTATGAATGCGAAAACAATTTCAAAAATTCGAACAGGCTTTATCACTGTCCTTTGTGTAGGAAACAGCCTGGCAGCAAGTGCGCAGCATGAACACCAAATGCCCGATAAGAGCGACACAACTAAGCACCATCAGATGATGCAGGATTCATTGCAAAAAATATATCATGATCAAATACATGACCGGCCGCAGGATGAAATGAATATGGAGCATATAGATCATGCTGGTATGCAGGGCATGCAAATGAATATGGATGTTCCGATGAATCATGCTTATTCTTTAAATCTTCCTATGAGCAGGAATGGCTCAGGTACAGCATGGCTTCCAGACGCATCACCTATGTATGGGATAATGCTGCATTCTAAAAAATGGATGTATATGCTGCACGGCAATATTGATCTTCGCTATACTAAGCAAGATCTTACCGATAAAGGCTCACGAGGAGATGAGAAATTTGATGCGCCAAACTGGTTTATGGCAATGGCTCAACGAAAGGTTGGAAAAAACGGCCTCTTTCACTGGAATGCGATGCTTTCTTTAGATCCGTTAACCGAAGGTGGGTTTGGCTATCCCTTACTTTTCCAATCCGGGGAAAGCTGGAATGGTGTACCTTTAGTAGACCGGCAACACCCGCATGATCTTTTTTCAGAGTTATCAGTCAGCTATTCTCATGCTTTCTCTAAAATATCTGACCTTTCCTTTTATCTGGGATACCCGGGGGAACCTGCTATTGGTCCAGTAGCTTTTATGCACCGTCCATCGGCTCTTTCTAATCCGGATGCCCCAATCTCGCATCACTGGACGGATGCTACTCATATCACTTTTGGTGTAGCAACTATGGGGTTCCGGTATGATAAATTTAAACTGGAAGCTTCTTCCTTTACCGGCCGTGAACCGAATGAAAACCGTTACAACTTTGATAAACCCCGCTTTGACTCCTGGAGTGGAAGGCTTTCATTCAATCCTTCTAAAAACTGGGCACTGCAGATATCGCAGGCATATATAAAAAGCCCGGAAGAACTACATGCAGATGAAAATGTAAACCGTACTACTGCATCGGCAATATACAGCCTTCCATTTGGCTCGGAAAAGTGGCTAAATGCAACTGCCTTGTGGGGACTAAATAAAACCAAAGGGCATGACGGAGAAAATGCGGCATTGCTTGAAGCGGATTTACGGTTACAACGATTTGCATTATATACACGTTATGAGTGGGTGCAGAAATCGGTTGAGGAACTTAGTCTGGATGAAAGTACCTATGGCGAAGACACCTTATTTCCCGTGAATGCGATAACCCTTGGATTTAATTACGATCTCTTTAATCTTGGGCCGCTTCGTCTGGCCGGAGGAGGCCAAATGACTCTCTATGATGCTGATAATCGTCTTGATGTATTATATGGAAAAAACCCACTGGCAGGAGAAGCCTTTCTCCGGCTGTATCCAAAACTTATGAAAATGAATCATTAATTAACAAACATCTAATATTTAAAACTATGAAAAACATCTTAAAAATTTTAGCAGTCAGTGCCTTTTTAGTTTCATCCAATGCTTGTACGAAGGATGACGACAACAAAATTACTATTCAGGATCACGATAAGAATCAAATGATGAATTTAATGCATCAGATGATGGATAAAATGATGGCTATGCAGATGACTAAAGATCCTGATAATGATTTTGCAATGATGATGAAAACACATCATCAGGGAGCTATTGATATGGCAAATCTTGAACTTCAAAGTGGAAAAGACTCCCAATTAAAAACAATGGCACAAAGTATAATTGAAAGCCAGCAGGCTGAAATTACTCAGTTGGATGCTTTTCTTCAGGCACATTCACCACACCTGAATGATCCGAATTTTGATCAAATGATGATGATGGGAATGGATAAAAGCGGTAAGGAGGCCGATTTGCAGGTTATTAATGGGAATATTGATCACGATTTTGCCATGTTAATGATTGGTCATCATCAAAGCGCCATTGAAAATTCACGTTTGGAATTGCTGCATGGCCATGAAGAAAGCATGAAACAAATGGCAACAAAAATCATAGCTGAACAGGAAAAAGAAATATCAGAATTACAGGACTGGCTCTTAGCGAGAGGCCATAAATAAACAAATGTCTATCTATAAAAACAACATATTATGTCACATCAACAGTATCAAAACTGCATTGACGCATGTTATGCGTGCGCAGTAGCCTGCAGCCATTGTGCTTCAGAATGTTTAAAAGAAGAAAAGGTTCAGGACTTGAGAAGATGCATCCAGTTGGATTTGGAATGCGCTTCCATTTGTAAATCAGCAGGCGATTTGATGAGCCTGGGAAGCAGTTTCAGCACTCATATCTGCCGTGTCTGTGCAGACATCTGTAATGCCTGCGGCGAAGAATGTGAGAAGCATGCTCAAATGGGCATGGAACATTGCCGGGAATGTGCCGAAGCCTGTAGGAAATGCGCTCAGGCTTGCGAGGAAATGGCAACCGAAGTTTAATTTTTCAGTTTACACCGTCTGCTTTTGAATCTTTAGCAGGCGTTATTGGGAACCTGAAGACCGATCCTTTAAAATGGCATCAAAAAAATAAGCCGGATCCGTTTTCAAAGCTAAAAAAGCAGTATCCGGAAAAGAATCATCCTCATCCTAACTTTAATAATGAAGAAATGAAAAACGAAGAAAGCAGTCAACACTCTGAACACATGCATCAACATGGAGGAGGTATGGCATCCCGTGGAGTTACCAGGCCAATGATGATGGGGCAGCAAATGGATCAGGAACAGCAAGGAGAACACGGTTCGCATGAACAGCACGGGCAGGATCATAAAATGACTACGGAACGGCGGATGCAGATGCTGCACATGCATCACATGCAAACACTCTGGATCTACTGGATGCTGGTGATGCTGGGAATCTGGCTGATCCTGTCACCGCTTACTTTCAGCTATGGAAAAAGTACGGTAGATCCGAGCGGCGGGCGGGAATTATGGTTATCGCTTGCTGACCGGATCCGTTTTATGAAATGGAGCGACATCATCAGCGGGGTACTTTTGCTCTTTTTCGGATGGCGTTCACTGACACCGGACCGACCGGTCAGTGTCTGGATATGCTGCTTTATCGGTGTCTGGCTCAGTATAGCGCCCATTATTTTCTGGGCGCCTTCGGCAGGGGTTTATATCAATGATACTTTAGTAGGAATCCTGGTTATCTCGCTGACTATATTGATACCTGGAATGCCCAACATGATTATGTTTATGAAAATGGGTTCGGAAGTACCCGCAGGATGGTCTTATAATCCTTCATCCTGGCCGCAGCGCTGGATTATGATTATTTTAGGCTTCGCCGGCTGGTTGGTATCCCGTTACTTAGGCGCCTTTCAGTTAGGATACATTGATTTTGCCTGGGACCCTTTTTTTGGGGAAAGTACCCGGCAGGTGCTAAATTCTGATATGTCACAATCCTTACCTGTATCCGATGGCTCATTCGGCGCTTTGGCTTATACTCTTGAATTTTTAATGGGTTGGATGGGCGGAACATCCCGCTGGCGTACCATGCCCTGGATGGTAGCCCTTTTCGGTATTCTTGTTATCCCTTTAGGCCTGGTACATATTTTCCTGGTGATTTCGCAGCCTGTTGCTGTAGGCGCATGGTGTACCATGTGTCTTTTAGCAGCCTCTATTATGCTTCCCATGATTCCATTGGAAGTAGATGAAGTAATTGCGATGGGGCAGCATATGGTGCTTGCCAAAAGAAGAGGCGATTCGCTTTGGAATGTATTCTGGAAAGGAGGAATGCCTATCGAACCGAATACGGACAAACGGTCACCTGAAATGATGGAGTTTCCCGCACAGCCGATAAAAATATTCAAAGCTTCTGTTTGGGGAATGAGCTGTCCGTGGACATTATTGGTTTCTGCAGTTATTGGAGTGTGGATGATGTTTTCTCCGGCTGTATTCGGAGTCAGCATCCAGGCTTCTGCAGCAAATATCAATCATTTGAGCGGGGCTTTAATTGTGGTGATAGCAGTAATATGTATGGGCGAAGTTTTGCGGAGAGGGCGCTTTTTCAATGTTCTTATCGGATTGATTGTGGCAGTTGGCCCCTGGTTCGTAAACGATAGTAACTTGACGCTTAATATTAACGGAGCTGCAGCCGGTTTTCTGGTCATATTACTGTCTATCCCTCGTGGGCCTAAGAAAGAGCAATATGGCCTTTGGGATAAATATGTTAAGTAATATCTTCTTTTGCTTTTAATCACATGTCAAAATTTAAACAAAGGATAAATTTAATTGTAATATAATTTATACACACTTCCGAGAAGTTATGAGAAAATTTACAGCAATTAGTATCGCAACTTTTTATCTCTTACTTAGTACCGGAATGTTTATTAGTATAATAAACATTCATCTCTTTTATTTTCCTAGTATTTCAATCTTGCCACTATACCTTAAATCTAAAATATACTCTCCTCATAGTAATTCAATTATTGAATTATCCTTAACAGATTCATAAAGACATCCAAAAATTAATAAAACTTAAAATTAATTTATGATAAATGCGGAATATTCAGACAAGGGTTTAATAGTAGACATACTTACAAAATCATTTGATACGAATCAAAGCGTCAACTACATTGTAAAACAAGATGAAAAAAGAGTAAAAAGAATAAGAGTTTTAATGGAGTATTCTTTCGAGATCTGTTATTTATTTGGTAATGTGTTTCTCTCGAATGATAAGAAAGCTTGTGCTTTAATTTTATATCCTGATAAAAAAAAGACATCCTTTAAGTCGATAATGCTTGATGTAAAACTTATTCTTTCCTGTGTGGGAATTAAGAACATTAAAAAGACGCTTGAACGAGAGTCGAAAATTAAAAGAATTCAGCCAAAGGAATTGATGTATTATTTATGGTTTATAGGTGTTGACCCCAAATATCAAAATAAAGGAGTGGGAAGTAAGCTACTTGATGAATTGATAGAAGACGGCAAGCAAAAGAAGAGATCCGTTTATCTGGAAACCTCAACGCTGAAAAATTTGCCATGGTATCAGAAACTTGGCTTTCATATATATAATCAGCTGGACTTAAGCTATAACTTATTCTTTTTGAAAAAAGAGTGGGATCGAAAATAGCTGCAATGTTAGTGCTGGGAACAGAAATGCACATAGTAACCTTGATTTTTGTAATCCTGGAAGTATTTTTGTTTTTTTACCAGTTCATTTATTACTTATACAGACCGAAGGATGAAAACCGAATGTGGTACTTAATCCTGCTGTTTCTCTTGATTGTTTACAATACCACCGGCGGTCTTTTCCCTGATCCTGAAATTGATATCTCAATAATTACCCAAAACATCATAGCCTATGGCAGTGGGTTTTTAATGGCATCCTATTTTCCTTACTATTTTTATAAGGCGTTTGATCTACAAAGATTACGCCTCCATGCAATATATGGAGTGCCATTATTTCTGATCACTCCCTATATTATCTTTTTTGTAATTGAGTATTCCCTTAATGGCAACCTTAATCTTGCTATAAAATACGGAATCATTATTCCTTTCTTCTACTCCCTGGTATTACTATGGGCAATCTTGCGCGCCATCCGTGTAAAATTTAAGGACAACAGAGACAGCAATAAATTCCCGGAAGTAGTTGCAGTATATTGTGCCGTTATACCTTGGGCCTCCATGACCGTCTTTGCATATTTTAATGTTAGCCAGTTAGTTGAAGTAATTTTTACAAACGGTGGCTTTATAATTATTACCATCATATTCATTACCAGATCAATAAATAGAGCAAGAATTGAGTATGAACGACTTATGGAATTAAATAATGGTTTTATACGCCCCTTTGCTTTTGAAGAGAACTGCAAAATTTATCAGTTAACATGTCGCGAAATAGAGATTGTTAGGTTAATCCGTCAGGGATGTAAATACAAAACAATAGGAGAAACACTATTTATTTCGGAAAAGACAGTTAATAAACATGTGCAGAATATCTTTGACAAAGTTAACGTTTCAAATAAAGTCGAATTACTTAATAAACTTGAAGTTTAACTTTCCTAATCTTCCTTTTAGCCTGTTATTCGTCCACTAGGCTAAAAATAGTTATTTATACGTATGCCAAATAGTATAAATTACTTATTCCCTCGCTCTAACTAAATCTTCAAATTTGGATATAAAATATTTAGAATTGACAGGTCTGCCTAATAAAATCCTGCCGATGGATTTCTCTAAATATTCTCTTAATGGTTTTCTTATGATTAGCGAACAGTCGATTTGTGAATACAATTTGGAGTGGTTGGATGTATTAATTAACGTAACACTTAATCCAGCCAAAACTGATTTATCTAAAATTTCAGATGATGAGCTCAACTTTTGGTTTTTGAAGATAGAGGAGGAAAAAGCAAAGTATCCATTATTTATTATAAAGGAAGTTTTCATCTTATTAGATGAAAATAAAATTAGTACCCTGATTAACCAATGCCATTGTAATCTAATTATGCTGGTAAATCGGGCTCATGAAAACAAAGAGAAAATCTCATTGCGAAAGCAGAATTTAAAGGATCTTTACAATTTACTTATTGCAAATCTTGAAGAATTATTAAGGTTTCTTGAGTTCCGTTTTTCAACTTATTTGTGCCTGGAAAAACGTGTACCTGCCACTTACCTTTCAGTAACAAAAAAAGAGTTAAGACCGCGGATGAATAGGTTGAAGAGGAGATTGTTTTCGGAGATAACAGACGAAAAAATTAAAAATATTATTTTTGATACTCTAAATTCCTTCATAAATCCTCTCAATCATGATTGTTCTATTACTTTCAAAGAGGTGCATTATATAAAAGAACTGTTAAAAGAACTTGAAGCACTTAAAGAGCCTCACAGAAAAACTTCCGTTTATTCTTCTTTGGATAAGTTACTCATTTACCTAAACTTTAATTGCAAGGAATACATAAATTACTTCACACAAAATATTGTTGAGCGTATTAATGCGTGTGAAAGTATCTCTGATAAGATGGATTGTTTGCTATTTTACTTTAAAGAGTTCAACCAGATACATCGTAAGGCAGGCATGGCTCTGCACGCTGAGCAAACTGATCTCAAAGATGAACTGAGCAATTGGTTTAGCCAGGAGATTTTCTATCTTGAAAAAAAGCTTCACTTGTCAATTGTTCCATTGCGGGCCAAAACGGAAAATTTAAAAGAAAAAACACCTGTTAAAAATGAGAAGTCTAAAGTGTTGTGCATCTTATCAACTGACCAAATGGCTCTTATCCTACGTGCTGCCGATGAACTGAAAATTTTAATGGCTCGTTCTATGAATGAAGTGTTTAAAACAATCGTTCCGCATCTTTCTACACCTTATAAAGAAAATCTTTCATATGATTCCATGCGAAGCAAATCATATACTGCTGAAGAAAGAGATAAAGAGATTGCTATCCAAACTCTGGAAAAGTTAATAAAAAAGATCAAAGAGTATTGATCAGAACACGTTTTACTCATTCAATCAAGCAAGGCTTCAGTTTTAAACACAGGATCTGGATTTTTAAGTGCCTGATAGACTGCTACCGTACCTGCAAATGTTGTCCACATAAATAATGGCAGGTAACAGAATGCTAATTTTTTATCCGGCCTGTAGGCTATGATAAAACTTGACATAGCAAGTGCCATATCAGATATTGTCCATATAGCAGCAAGAGTCGAACTTTTTTTATTAAAATATATATATATATATCCAAAAGAAAAGAATATAACCCATATCATTGCTTGTAAAACCATGAGTTTTTTACGATCAGAAATATTCGATAACAGTAGCCTTTGTAATCCTAATAACACAAAGAAGTTATTTATTGTCCAGGCAGGAGCAAATACCCAGCCGGGAGGAGCCCAGGGTGCTTGCTCAAGCTCTTCATTATAGACTTTTCTTTCTTTTTTTGAAGATCGTCTGCTTACCAAACCTCCTATAGCAGATGCTGCAATTGATATCAACGCTATTTGCCACCAGGTTAATTTTGCATAGGGCTTTAAAGACATAATATTAATCCAAATAAGAGATAAATATTGCTTGAACCATAAATAGAATATGCTCTTTCAAGGCTTCAATTTAAAATAATACCTTTTTTATTTTAATGTTTTTTCTTTTTGAAAAAGTACTTCTCATGATTAATACAAAAAATCCTTTTTATCGAATTTTTATGTTTTTTTAAAATTTTTCTTGCTGATAATCAACAGGGTACAAGGGTACAAAATTGGGTACAACAAAAAGTTGGACTTGTTAAGCGCATCAGGCTGATGTTCCTTTGTGATGTAATTGTAAGCAACCCGAATCGAAAACAGCTACCTGAATAATTCGGATTGATTAAGTGGAAAACAAAAAACGAAGCCCATGTTTACAAACATCACCTGGACAAATTACTTCATTGTAATTATCCTTCTCTTAACCATCTATTACCTATTCGTCGGAATATGGTTTTACTATCAGGATCTTAAAAATCTGGTTGATAAACGAAAGCTGCAAGTTACTCCTGACCTTAATAAGCCTTTGTCTTGCTATTCAAATAATACAAAACTGGATCAATCAGAATCTTTCGAGAACAGTGTTCAATCTACCGAAGATAACCCATTTCAGGAAGTAGAACATCTTGTAAGCAGGCTGAAAGAGGCTGTCAAAGATGCTTCTGATAAAAAAGCCCTTAAGCAGGAGTTCTCTCAATATCTCTACCTGATTCTTAAAGAATATCCTGCATTAAAAATTTCTCCATTCCAGTCAGCCATTAATGAACTGATCACTTCGGAATGTGCAAAATATGGTTCCATTATACTCAGTGAGGATGAGGTAGTGAAGTTGTGGAATGAAGTATAACGGAACCAAGCGGAGGAGTTAACTCCTGTTCAACCCTGTGCTATAGGCAAGGTGAGGATGATAAAGGGTAGTGAAACAGTAGTTACCCTCCGCTTTTTAACTTAAGTAATTTTTAACTTTTAAATAGTGTGTTATGAAAATGTGTGTATGGAAATTTAAAAGACTTACCCGTAAACAGCTAAAATCCATTGGTGCTGCCCTTATTTTAACAGCTTATCATTTTGCTGCGGCAGCTCAGGATGGAAACGCCGGCATTGAAGCAGCGAATACTCAGGTTCGCAGCTATTTTGATTCAGGAACTAATCTGATGTACGCCGTAGGCGCCTTATTAGGGCTGATTGGTGCGGTTAAAGTTTATCAAAAATGGAATGCCGGAGATCAGGATACCGGAAAAGTTGCCGCCGCCTGGTTTGGAAGCTGTGTATTTCTGGTAGTTGTTGCTACTGTCATTAAATCCTTCTTCGGTATTTAAATCTCTTTGGTCATGCAAACACTGTTAATTGAAAAGCTTCGGGCCTATATAATCAATAACAATCCGGATGTATTGATTGAGTTGCAATTGGATTTTTCGGTAACACAGTACTTAGAGCAAAAGGTAGCGGCCATTCAACCCTTCCTTGAAGCATTACTGTCAGAAAACAAACCGGCTTATATTGTTGAAGAACTATGCCTGAATGCGCTGACCAAAGACCTTCGGCCGTCAAAGTTCAATTACATTCGAAGTTTACTGGAAGAAGAGTTTAAGCCTGACTTTCTGCTGATGAAAGAAACCGGCACGCTGACCTATGAAATAGTAAATCTCATTAATGCCGGCAAACCAGTATTTGAAACATTGGGATTTACTGAAGAAAACGAAGATGACCGGTCGCTGTATTATGCGATTGCGGGAACAATACACCAATACCTGAAGGCAGATAATAAAATAACCGACACCTTTTAAAACAGGTGTCGGTTTCGGACAATATTAAAGCGATTAGTGAGAATTGGAACGTGAGGTATGGCTTACAATCTTTTGCAAAAATTAAACGATAATATAGCGGCTATCCGTATTGCTTTGGAATGGGAGAAGGACAAAGCCTTATCTCCTCAGCAGGTGGATACGCTAAAAAACTATTCGGGCTTTGGTGGTATTAAAGCGGTACTCTATCCTACTGCTGAAAAAGAAGAATGGGTAAAACTAAGTGCAGCGGATAACGACCTGCGCCTGCATCCTAAAATCATAGAACTGCATAATCTTCTTAAACAGCATTTCAATGAGAAGCAGTACAAAGAAATTGTTGCCTCTATTAAAACCAGTGTATTAACTGCATTCTATACACCGGCTATTGTACCCCAAACCTTATATCAAGTTTTAAAGGAACAGGATATTCAGCCTCGCCAGATTTATGAACCAAGTGCCGGTGCCGGGATATTTCTTACAGAGGCTGCAAAATCATTTTCAAATCTGCAGCAAATAACTGCAGTAGAGAAAGACCAGCTGACCGGACGTGTCCTTCAGGCTTTGAGCAGTACGATGGATATTCCGGCAAAAGTTCATATTACCGGATTTGAAGAAGCTCCGGTTAATGACAATGGGAAATATGACCTGATTGTAAGCAATATTCCCTTCGGAAACTTTTCAGTCTATGATGAAGCTTTCCCTGATAAGCATCTTTCCGGAAAAATCCACAATTACTTTTTTGCAAAAGGCTTAGACAAAATTGCTGATGGAGGCTTATTGGCTTATGTCACCACAGATGCTTTTTTAAACAGCCCTTCGAATAAAGCGGCAAGGGAATACTTGTTTGAAAAGGCCGACTTTCTAAGCCTGACAGTAATGCCGGATAACTTAATGAAAGATACCGGTAATACGGAAGCTCCTAATCATTTGCTGATTGTTCAGAAGAATGAAAAGAAACCCGGAATCTCTACTGAAGAAAAACACCTGGCTGAAACAATTGAACAAAAAAATGAATTCGGCAGGTATCACATTAATGCCTATATCCATCAGCATCCTGAAATTTTTATAGGTAACGAAATAAAGGCTGGAAAGAATCAGTATGGTAATGCACATCAAACCGTCTGGCAGCATGGGGACATTAACAACATTTCTGAAAAACTGCAAGCTATAATCAGCGAAGGCATTAGCAATCGTTTTGATGAAAGCAAGTTTCATCAGGCACAAAGCATAAAGGCGATAATACCTGAGCCGGGTGGACAAAAGCTTACCTTTTTGAAAGTTCCCGAAAGTAAGGAAGAACTCGTTCCGGTGCAGTTGGGCTTATTTGATACCGCTCCTGCTGAACCCATTAACCGGGCAATGGCTTATCTCAGCGACCTTGATACTGCTTTAGTGCAAAAACAAACTGCACGCATCATAGGTATAGCGAAAACCACCGACCATCCCGAACATGAAAGCATTGTATTATTAACTGCCAGGCAGGACAAATCAAACAGATATTTATATAAGCTTTATTCCAATGTGGAAGAAATCAGCTTCCCCGCTAACTGGATGAATGCTCCTCTGTTAAGCCAGAAGTTAAAAAACCTTTCCAATCAGCTTAAACAATATAATCATGCTTACATCTATGAAGGCGATAAAAGCCTGGAAGGAGCTTTTGACTTAAAACGGATTACGCCTCAATTCTTCCCCGAACTAAAACCGTTTTATAAAGAAGGCACCTTAGTTTTCCATCAAGGACAGATCGGAACAATAAATAATCCTGATACCGATTTTAAACAGGCCTCTTTTCAACCTTTATATAAGCAGAATAATAAAACATTTTATGAGGGTTATATAGGTATCCGAGATCGCTATCTGGAGTTAGCAGAAAAGGAACTGACTGGTAAGCCAGTCGATGATATGGAGAGAAAAACCCTGAATGAAAGGTACGAAAGTTTCATTTCTCAATATGGGTTTCTGAACAGACCAGACAATCGTACACTGATTGCTAATGATACTGCATTTGGGTTTCTCGTCCTTTCTTCTCTGGAAAGGAAAGAGGGTGAAAAGTTTGTAAAAGCCGACATCCTACACCAATCCATCATTCAAAAGCAGGAACGTTTGGTAACCGATGATCCGGTGGAAGCCCTTTCCCGCAGCCTGAACGAAACCGGAAATGTCAATATTGATTTTATAGCCGCTGCAATCGGAAAAACAGAAGCAGAAACTATAACAGCGTTAGGCTCCCATATTTATCTTGACCCGGCTGCTCAAACCTGGGAAACAAACGATAAATATTTAAGCGGCAATGTGGTTGCAAAACTAAAGACAGCAGAGCAGAAAGTAAAAGAAAATCCGGATGATGTGCAGCTGCAAAGGAGCCTGGAAGCCATTACTAAAGTACAGCCTGAAAGAATTCCATTTGAATTACTGGATTTCAATTTGGGCGAAAGATGGATACCCATTTCATACTATGAGCGCTTTGCAAATCAACTTTTTGAACAGAATACCAGTATTAATTACTTTTCTTCTCTAGATGCCTTTAAAGTAAACACATCGGGATACAATGCAAAAGTAACTCAGGAATATGCTGTAACGCCAAAAAGCGGAAGAACGACTTACGGCTATACCATTCTGGAGCATGCCTTAGAAAATACGACACCTTTCTTTACTTATGAAATTTCCGCCGGTGAGGGAAAAACCATCCGGGTGCCAGACAATGAAGCAATACAGCTTGCTCATCAAAAGATTGAAAATATTCGAAACGGGTTTGTTAACTGGTTAAAGGAGTTGCCGGATTCGGATAAAAAATATCTGGAAAACTTATACAACAATACCTTCAATTGCTACGTGCTGCGTGAATACGATGGCAGTCATTTAAGCTTTCCGGGATTAGACAGGAAAAGATTAGGTATTCAGGACTTATACAGTTCTCAAAAGAATGCCGTCTGGCGGATTATGCAGAACCGCGGTGCATTAATAGACCATGAAGTAGGCTTGGGAAAAACGCTGACTATGATTGTGGCGGCAACTGAAATGAAGCGCTTAGGCATTGTGCATAAACCAGCAATACTGGCCCTAAAAGCAAATGTTGACCAAATTGCCGAAACCTATCGAAAAGCATACCCAAATGCCCGTATCCTGGCTCCAGGTAAAAATGATTTTACTCCTGCGAAAAGATTAAGGCTATTTCATGAAATCAAGAACAACAATTGGGATTGTATCATCCTCACTCATGACCAATTTGGTAAAATACCGCAATCACCCGAGATACAAAGAGAGATATTCCAAGTTGAATTAGATAATGTTGAACGTGATTTGGAAACCCTGAAAGACTTAGGAGGCGACATTTCTAAAAAGATGCTGAAGGGCCTGGAGGTACGGAAAAACAATCTACAGGGCAAGCTTAAAACGGTGCTGAATGAAATTGAACAAAAGAAAGATTCCGGAATAAACTTTAAAGAAATGGGCATTGACCATCTTTTCGTGGATGAAGCTCATAAGTTCAAGAATCTGACATTTACGACCAGGCATAATCGCGTAGCAGGTTTAGGCAATATGGAAGGCAGCCAAAAAGCTTTAAATATGCTTTTTGCCGTACGTACCTTGCAGGAAAAGTTCAATGCCGATTTGTGTGTTACTTTTTTATCAGGTACGCCTATATCGAACAGTTTGACAGAGATGTATTTATTGTTCAAATACCTGCGGCCTAAAGAAATGGAGAGGCAGCGTATTGAAAACTTCGATGGATGGGCTGCTGTATTTGCACGAAAAACAACTGATTTCGAATTTTCAGTAACAAATGAAATAATTGCCAAAGAGCGTTTCCGCCATTTCATCAAAGTTCCGGAACTGGCATTATTCTATAATGAAATTACTGATTATAAAACTGCAAAACATATCAACCTGGATAAGCCTGCCCTGGATGAAACCCTGGTAAATATTACGCCTACGCCTGAGCAAAGGGAGTTCATTAAAAACCTGATGCAGTTTGCTAAAACCGGTGACGGAACATTAATTGGCAGAGGAAAGCTAAGCGAAGAGGAAGATAAAGGGCGCATGCTGATTGCAACTAATTATGCTAGAAAGATGGCTTCAGATATGCGTCTCATAGATGAACGGCGTTATGAGGACCATCCTGAAAACAAAGTTAATGTTTGTGCCAGAATGATTGCTGAAATATATAACAAAACCAATCTGAATAAAGGCACTCAAATTGTATTCTCTGATATCGGCACACCAAAGCCAGATGCTTTTAATATTTACGATGCCGTAAAAGAGAAATTAATAAGAGATTTCAATATTCCCGTTCACGAAATAACCTACATCCATAACTGGACTGATAAACAAAAGCCGGAGCTTTTCCGGAAAATGAATTCCGGAGAAATACGTGTCTTACTCGGCAGCACCGAAAAAGCAGGAACAGGTTTAAATGTACAGCAGCGAGTAGTAGCTATGCATCATTTGGATATTCCTTGGAAACCATCAGAATTGGAACAGCGGAACGGACGCGGCGCAAGGCAGGGAAACCTGATTGCTAAAAAATACTACGAAAATAAAGTGCACAATTACATCTATGCGGTTGAGCAGTCACTGGATAATTACAAGTTTAACCTGCTCAAGAATAAACAAACGTTCATCAGCCAGATGAAAAATTGTGAACTGAATGTACGCACGATAGATGAAGGAGCTGTCGATGAAAAAAGCGGAATGAACTTCTCCGAATACATAGCCATTCTTTCCGGCGATACATCTCTCCTTGAAAAGTCCCGGTTAGAAAAGAAAATCGCAGTGATGGAAAGTTTGAAAACAGCTCATTACCGTGAGGTGTCCCGCTCCAAATATCAGTTAGAAGATATGCAGACTGAAAAATCAAATACAGTCAAAACATTAGAAAAACTGACTGATGATGACACGTTCTATAAAGGCAAGCTGCAGCATGAAAAAGATGGGACGAAAGCCAATCCGATTCAGATAAATGGTTTTAACGGTACTAATGCTGAAGACATCGGCAGGCATTTGATTAAACTTCATCAAACATGGAATCCCAATGATGGAGAGGATGACACAAAGCGAATTGGTACGCTCTATGGCTTTTCACTGTACATACGAAGGCAGCGAGAGGCTTATGAAGAAAAGGGAATATTTGAATATAGATACTCCAATTCCTTTTATGCTCAGCGCTCAGAAAATGGCATCAAATACACTTACAATCATGGGATTCCGAATTCCGATAATCCAAAACTTGCCGCCCGCCATTTCCTAAACGCTATTGACCGGGTAGACAACCTGAAAGAGAAATATCAAAAGACTTTACAGGAACTGGAGCATAATATTCCAATGGTCACGCAGATAGCAGCTAAGCCTTTTGAGAAAGAGACTGAATTACAGGAGATGAAAAGTGAACTATCCAGATTGGAAAGAGAGATTGCCATAAAAATTCAGGAAAATCAAATGAAGCAAAACGGACTGATTCAGAATGAGCCGGAAAGGCTGGAAAAAGAACCCCCCATTATTCAGATGATTCCGGAAAAAGATACTGCAGCACAGACGGTGATGGCAAAATCAAGCAGTTTCAGCTTGCAGGGTAGGGAAAATTTTCAAAATCAAACTTTACAAGAACCACGCATAAAGCGGCATAACAGACTAAGATTTTAAAAGAAAAGCTATGAGTAACAGTATATATCAAATCAATAAAGGAATAAATAAGTCAATAGAATTTAAAGGGCTCAAAGCGCAATATATCTGGTATTTCGGAGGCTGCGTGATTGCCCTGCTCATTCTTTTCGCAATTCTATATATCCTCGGGATTAACTCCTTCGTCTGCATAAGCATTGTCCTGGCAGCGGGAACAGTTTTGACGATAAAGATTTATGCACTTAGTAATACCTATGGGGAATACGGAATGATGAAAAAGCTGGCGAACCGAAGCATTCCAAAAACTATAAAATCAAGAACCAGAAAGTATTTTTTTAGCCGATGAATAAAAAATAAATAGTGTGTTTAAAAGAGAATGTTTATGAAAAGGCAACTACCAATACATATAATTGAAGGCACTGAGTTCATTGTGGATGTACAACAAGGCCAGCTGCGGCAGGCAGATAAACCGGAGAACGTGATTCTATTTGAAGATATGCAGTACAAAGAATCGCATTACACTTTCCGGTACGACTTGTCAACAAAAAACATTCCCTTCTCGTTTACAGCAGATCCAAAAAATGCAAGAGAAGTACAAGTACCGCAAATGGTTACCCTGGACCCGGCAGGAATGGCGGAAAAGTATAGCATACCTGTCTTATCACTTAAGGATAAAACAGACTTTGATATTATAGTTGATAAGAAGTTGTTACAGGAACGGTTAAATGGGAAACTTCCGATGATTAATATAGCCGGTCATGATTTTATTGTTGATTTCAGGCTAAAAGAGTTACGTCCCAAAGATGATTTCAGTACCAGCATACGCTTACATGATCTGCATTATGTAATTGAACAGGAGAAATATCTTGCATATTATCACCCTGCGTCTCATCAAGTTATTGACATCGATCCTGCCAGAATAAAAGAAGTGCCGCGGGGAGTAGTACTCATTGAAATCCCTTTTGAGCGTAAGCTTGATCCTGTTGCAGCCGCTAGAGAATATGGAATGGATTACAAGGATATGCTGGTAAAATATCCTATTCTTAAAAACCTTCAAGCCAACGTAATTCCAATCGAACAGACAAACCTTCCTAAGCTAGTCAAAACAAACCGCGAGCGGGAAAAGCAGTTGGAGAAAAACAAGTTGAAGAAATCTCTAAAAAGAAAAAGGGGCAAAAGAATATAATGATAAACTGATAACATAGGGATCGGATAACCAGTATTGAAAACATATAAATAAGTGAAGATGGAAAAGCAGTTGGAGGGTATTTTGCCAATATTAGGTGTAGAACAGGATTGTATCTTATCTGCTCAAGGAGATATAACAGTAGTATTTAAGGCTGAACTGCCCGAAATATTTACGCTGTCGGATCAAGAGTATGAAGCCTTTCACCAGGCTTGGGTTAAAGCTATCAAGGTATTGCCGAAGCTGTCTGTATTCCACAAACAGGACTGGTTTATAGACCGCAGCTATAAGCCGGATTTTACTCGTGAAGATACCAGCTTCCTTTCGTTCAGCAGTGAACGTTTTTTTAATGAACGTCCTTTTTTAGACCATAGCTGTTATATATTGCTCACTAAAAAACCGGCAGGCAGAAAACCAGCCTCTTCCTTGTTTTCCAACCTTCTGCGTAAATCTATTGTGCCGGAACAAACACTCAATCAGCAGCTATTACAGGATTTTCTGGATAGTGCCGGGCAGTTTAAAAGAATACTGGAAGACAGTGGATTTGTACAGCTTATACAGTTGAAAGATGAAGAACTGTTGAGCCAAAACCGACGAATGGGTTTAATTGAACGTTATTGTTACCTGGCTTCAAGTCGGCATGAGTTGTTCCTAAAAGATATAACTTTCAATGAAAGCATTCAGGTAGGCGATCAGCATTGCCAGCTTTATACCTTAGGTGATGCTGCTGATCTCCCCGCATTATGCGGTTCAAGAATTAATTACGACAAATATTCTACCGACAAAACAAAATTTAGTATTGGCTTTGCTTCTACATTGGGTCAGCTTTTACCCTGCAATCATATTTACAACCAATACATTTTTATTGAGGATGCACAAAAAACTATTCAAAAGCTCGAAAGCAAGCGGTTGAGGCTGCAATCCCTGTCAGCATATTCCCGTGAAAACTCAATAGCGAGGGACGCGGTGAATGATTTTCTGAACGAGGCCATCAGCCAGCAGCGTCTCCCGGTAAAAGCACATTTCAATATACTGGTTTGGGCATCCAAAAAGGATAAACTTAAAGATCTCAAAAACTTGGTATCTTCCGGATTAGGACAAATGGATGCTGCTGCTAAGCAAGAAACGGTCGGGGCACCGCAGATATTTTGGGCAGGGATTCCTGGTAATGAGGCGGACTTTCCCATAAACGACACCTTTGATACATTTGCTGAACAGGCGGCGTGCTTTCTAAATCTGGAAACCAATTACCGCTCTTCATTAAGTCCGGTTGGTCTTCGGCTCGGCGACCGGCTTACCGGCAAGCCGGTACATGTGGATATTAGCGATGAGCCGGTCACGAAAGGTATCTGCACGAACCGTAATAAATTCATTTTAGGCCCTTCCGGCTCAGGGAAAAGTTTTTTCACTAATCACATGGTGCGTTCTTATTATGAACAGGGAACGCACATCGTTTTAGTCGATGTCGGACACAGCTATAAGGGCTTATGTGATATGGTGAATGGCTATTATTTTACCTACAATGAAACAAACCCAATACGCTTTAACCCTTTTTACATTGGCGAAGGAGACAGCTTAGATACCGAAAAAA
The DNA here is from genome assembly GCF_047272945.1 of Rubrilithobacter danxiaensis. Classification (NCBI taxonomy): domain Bacteria; kingdom Pseudomonadati; phylum Bacteroidota; class Sphingobacteriia; order Sphingobacteriales; family Sphingobacteriaceae; genus Rubrilithobacter; species Rubrilithobacter danxiaensis. Next base: position 211,326 of record NZ_JBKOPS010000005.1, on the reverse strand, counting down.
AAGAAAGTATAAAGGCGCTATTACTGGCCTTATGGAAAAAAGACAATGAAGTATTTCATCGTAGTGAGTATGTAGCCTTATCCAATGCCTTACAGCTTTACTATGAAAAGCTGGATAAAAACAAAAATCTATTTCCCTGCTTCAACAGCTTTTATGATTTTCTGCGGGAAGAGTTTGTTGAGATATTGATCAATGACAAAGTAAAAGAAAAGGACTTTGATGTAAGTAATTTTCTCTATGTACTGCGTCCATACTATGAAGGCGGCGAATTTGATTACCTGCTTAATGCGTCTCAGAATCTGAATCTCCTGAATGAACGCTTTATCGTTTTCGAGCTGGATAATATCAAAGATCATCCCATCCTCTTCCCGGTGGTAACCATCATTATCATGGAAGTCTTCATTAGTAAAATGCGTAAGCTGAAAGGTGTCCGAAAGATGATATTAATCGAAGAAGCCTGGAAAGCAATCGCTAGGGAAGGCATGGCAGAATACATCAAATACCTCTTTAAGACCGTCCGTAAATTCTTTGGCGAAGCCGTTGTAGTAACCCAGGAAGTAGAAGACATCATCAGTTCCCCGGTAGTAAAACAGGCTATTATCAACAATAGCGATTGTAAAATACTCTTAGACCAGTCGAAATACCAGAACAAATTTGAACAGATACAGGAACTGCTCGGCTTGACAGAAAAAGAAAAGGCTTTAGTCTTATCGGTTAATAAGGCCAATGATCCGGCAAGAAAATATAAGGAAGTTTTTATCAGTTTAGGCGGAATGCTCTCTAAAGTTTACCGGACTGAAGTGTCCGTCGAAGAATATCTGGCTTATACTACTGAAGAAACTGAAAAAGTAAAAGTCATGCAGTATGCTCAGAAATATAGCGATATAAAAAAAGGTATAGCAGCCTTAGCAAGGGATATAAAAACAGGTACAGCTTAGTAATAATCTTAAATATATAATAGTATGAAAAAGTTATTGGTGGTACTGGGAATAGTGATGCTGGGAACAATAACACCGGTTCAAAAAACACAGGCACAGATTCCTATAGCAGAAATTATCAAAGCAGGTGTTAAAAAAGTAATCCGTGCGGTTGATCTGAAGATTCAGCGATTGCAGAATAAAACGATCTGGCTGCAGAATGCACAGAAGGTTCTGGAAAATGCGATGTCCAAATTAAAGCTCGATGAAATTTCGGAATGGACTGCAAAGCAGCGGAAATTGTACAAAGATTACTATGAAGAGCTATATCAGGTCAAATCCATTATCTCCTATTACAACCGGATTAAAGAAATCAGTCAAAAGCAGGTGCTGCTTGTGAAAGAATATCAGCGAGCATGGAGCTTATTTAAACAGGATAAGCATTTTACTCAGGATGAATTAGATTATATGTCCGAAGTTTACTCTGGGATACTTGATCAGAGCACCAAAAATATCGACCAGGTTTTCTTAGTGATTCACTCATTTACTACTCAAATGAGTGATGCCAAGCGACTACAAATTATTAATACCGCAGCTGATCATGTAGACGCCAACTATTATGACCTGATAAAATTTAACCAGCAGAATATACTACTGAGCCTGCAACGTGCCAAAGCTAAAAATGATGTGGATGTAGTGAAAAAATTATACGGTATTCAATAAAAGTTCAGATTATGAAAAAGCTAATTATTCTATCGCTGCTTGCCGTATTTGTTGATTCAACACAAGCACAGACTTTTTCTGAATGGTTCAGGCAGAAAAAGACGCAAAAGAAATACCTCATCCAGCAAATCGCAGTCCTGCAGGTTTACCTGGGATATGTAAATAAAGGGTATTCGATTGCCCACAAAGGATTAAAAACCATAAGGGATCTTAAACATGGAGAACTTAACCTGCATACGGATTACTTCAATTCATTACAGAATGTCAATCCTAAAATTAGAAACTATGCTAAAGTTGCTGATATTATTTTCCTCCAACAAGACATCATTCAGGCTTACTATCATGCCTATACTAAAACAAAGGAAAGCGGCGCTTTTAATCAGGATGAGATAAATTATATCGGCAGGGTATTTAAAAGATTACTGGATGATTGTGCCGGTACAATTGATGAACTGATTACCCTTACTACTAACGGAAAACTCGAAATGAAGGATGATGAACGCCTGAAAAGTATTGATAAATTATATACCGATATGGAGGATAAGTATTCATTCGTCAAAGACTTTGGCAATGAAGCAATATTGCTGGCCGCTGCTCGGATGCAAGTGAAAAACGATACTCAAATCAGCCGTGCTTTGTACGGCATTAAAAACAAATAAAATGAAAAGGACCGTCGTACTATTCATTATTTTAAATATCGGGATCAATCTTAAATCCTCTGCCCAAAGCCAGGAAGTGCAGCAATTATTGCTGAACGTAGAGAAGCTGACGCAGTTAAAGCAAATTCTGACTGATATGAAAAAAGGTTACCAGATCATCAGCTCAGGCTATAACAACATTAAGGATTTATCAGAGGGTAATTTCAGCTTACATAAAACCTTTCTTGACGAATTGATGGAGGTAAGTCCTGCGGTCAGGAACTATAAAAAGGTAGCCGACATCATCAATTACCAGCTAATACTGGTAAAAGAATATAAAATGGCTTATCGCCGCTTTAAACAGGATAGTAATTTCACTTCCCCGGAACTGGATTATTTAGGCAGGGTTTACAATAACCTATTCAAACAGAGTTTGAATAACCTGGATGATCTGGCAACGATCATTACTTCTGATAAATTGCGAATGTCCGATGACGAACGCCTCAAAGCTATTGATAACATCTGTATGGATATGCAGGACAAATTACAGTTCCTTAGATATTTCAACAATAATACAACAGTGCTGGCCCTGCAGAGAGCGAAAGAAAGGAATGATGTAAATACCATTCGCAACATCTATGGATTAACCAATTAAATAAATTTTTATGGCAAGGTGGGAAAGAGCTGCAATCATCGCAGCAGTGGGAATGATATTGCCACAATTTAGTCAGGCACAAGGCTTAGCAAACGAAATGAGCGGCCTCCAGGGAGTGCTGGATCAACTTTATGAGGAGATGATGCCGCTTTGCAGCAAGCTCATCGGAATCGGACAGGGAATAGCAGGCTTTGCCGCAACCTGGTATATCGCCTCAAGGGTCTGGCGACACATCGCCAATGCAGAACCCATTGATTTTTATCCGCTGTTTCGTCCATTCGTCATCGGCTTTTGTGTGCTGATTTTTCCGGCGATACTCTCAATGATTAATGGGGTGATGAAACCTACCGTTACCGCTACCTCTGAAATGGTAGAAGGTTCTGATAAAGCTATTGCAATACTGTTGAAACAGAAAGAAGCAGCTATTAAGAAATCAAACACCTGGCAGATGTACGTCGGTGAAATGGGCGAGGGTAACCGGGAGAGGTGGTATAAATACACTTATAATGGCGCTGATCCTTCCAAGGAAGGCATATTTGAAAGTATCGGCAATGATGTCAAGTTTGCTATGGCGAAAGCCTCTTATAACTTTCGTAATTCTGTAAAGGAATGGATGAGTGAAGTGCTTAGGGTATTATTTGAAGCGGCAGCACTTTGCATCAATACACTGCGAACTTTCCAATTAATAGTCCTCTCCATATTAGGCCCACTCGTCTTTGGCATTGCCGTATTTGATGGCTTCCAGCATACCCTCACTGCCTGGCTTGCCCGCTACATTAATATCTTCTTATGGCTTCCGGTTGCCAATATCTTCGGGGCAATTATCGGTAAAATCCAGGAAAAGATGCTGGCACTGGATATTGGCCAGATCGAGAGTTCGGGAGATACTTTCTTCAGTTCTACGGATGCGGCCTATCTCGTCTTTATGATTATCGGCATTGTCGGCTATTTTACAGTCCCTTCAGTAGCTAATTCCATTGTTCACGCAGGAGGCGGGGGTGCATTGGTACAAAGAGTAACCAGCATGTTCAGCAGTTCATCGACGGCTGTTGTTAATACAACAGTTGCAGGAGCAAGTATGACAGCAGATGCAATGGGGAACGCTGCGGGCAGGTTCACTCAAAGTATGGCTGGTCACAGTACTTCATCACCTTATTTCACAGAGAGAGCCAATTCCTCTTCAGGATTTATGAGCAATAAAATAAAAGGTAATTCCTAAGTATTCATTATTCAATACTAAGATTATGTTCAAACAGACAAAAAGAATAGATACGGCTTTCCGCCATATCCGAAGCTTTAGCATGATTGTGATTTCAGGATGTGTGTTCCTTACTGCATTCAGTTTGTATAAAAGTTACCGGCTGGTATCCGAAATGCAAGGTAAGATTTATATCCTGGCAAATGGCAAGGCACTCGAAGCTTATGCTTCAGACCGGAACGAAAATATCCCTGTGGAAGCAAGGGATCATGTAAAAAGCTTTCATCAGCTTTTCTTTACGCTGGACCCGGATGACAAAGTAATAAAAGTGAATATCACCAAAGCCCTCTACCTGGCTGATGCTTCTGCAAAAAGAGAATATGATAATCTCAAAGAGAACAGCTATTACTCCAATATCATTGCCGGTAATATCAGTCAGCAGATAAACATAGACAGCGTTACGGTAGATGTTAGCCAGTATCCCTATTACTTCCGCTGCTACGCTAACCAGCAGATCATCCGTACGACAAGTATCGTTTCCAGAAGCTTAATTACTGAAGGGTATTTGCGTAATGTCTCCAGAAGTGATAATAACCCTCACGGCTTCCTGATTGAGCGTTGGCGCATCATTGAAAACAGGGATTTGAAAATTGAAAATCGATAAGTTATGGTAATCAGTAATAAGAAAAATCGAAATGCCATCGGACAAAAGGATGTTCAGGATAAAATTGAAGGTAGCATTCTCAGAGAGTGCATGCGAATGCAAGCAGGTTGGGCTGCATGGATGCAGCGAAAAACCGAACGTTTATCGGTTAAAGTGAAGGTTGTCATGCTGCTGCTGTTTTGCTTTTTCGCAAGCACATACAGTATTTACCTCATATCAGACAGCCTTTTAGGTAAATACACACTTTCCTTTGAAATAGCATCCATTAAAAAGCCAGGATATGCTCAACTGCCCGGTGATGAAAATACTAAAGCTTCCATTGTAATAAATGAAGATGCATATCAAAAGATTCATCACTTCAAAGCGTACCTGGACAACCTTTCAAATTCACCTTTGGGTAAAGAACGATACGATAGTATTGTTAAGCATAACCCTGATTTAATGGATAGTATTAAGCTCATCGAAAACATTTATCAGTCACAAAATAAAAACTAACAGCTATGGAACAACAAACCCATTCTCCCAAATTCATCCGGCAGCGTAAATTCTTCATGGTGCTGCCACTATTGGTACTGCCTTTTATAACCCTGATGTTTTGGGCACTCGGAGGGGGTAAAACAAGTGCAGCCAATGCCCAAGTAGCATCCCAAAAAGGCTTTAATATGAAGTTGCCTGATGCTTACCTTAAAGAGGATAAGTCGCTGGATAAACTCAGCTACTATGAAAAGGCGGCTTCGGATTCTGTAAAGCTTAAAGAGCAGATGAAAAATGACCCTTATTATAATTATCCTAATACAAGCGCTTTGCCTGAAGCCGGTTCTTCAGCGAATGAATGGGAACATAAAAACAGCACTGCTAGTCATATCAATACCTCTCCTTATACTGGCTCTGCTTATTCTGATCCTAACGAAACAAAAGTTTACCAAAAACTGGAAAAGCTTAATAAAATACTGGACCAGCCTCCAGCAGTTCAAAAGCAGTCAGATACTAAAAGTTCAGATCTTGACGAAAACAATACCGGAGTTAGTAGTCAGGATATTGACAGGCTTGAACAGATGATGACATCGGTGAGCCAAGGCGATGGGGAAGATCCTGAAATGCAGCAGTTAAATGGCATGCTTGAAAAGATACTGGATATACAACACCCAGAGCGGGTAAAGGAAAGGCTGAGAGAAGTCTCTGAAGCAGAACAGGGACAAGTATTCGCTGTAAATGCGAATAGTCCAGATGATCTAGTTTCTTTACTGGATAATCGTTCGGTTGCATCTGATACTCATTTTATCAGTCTATCCAACGGATTTTTTTCATTTGATGATTTTAATGTTTCTGCAAATGAACCGAATGCTATTCAAACCGTGATCCATGAAACGCAAACACTAGTGGCCGGTTCGACAGTCAAGCTTCGGCTGCTTCAGGATATCTATATCAATGGAACACGCATTCCCAAAAATAATTTTCTGTTTGGAATCGCTTCTCTGAATGGAGAACGCCTGAACCTTAAAATCAATAGCATCCGCTATAAAAATTCACTTTTCCCCATAGAACTATCGGTGTATGATCTGGATGGATTAGAGGGTATTTATATTCCGGGAGCAATCACCCGTGATGCTGCTAAACAGTCTGCAGACCGTGCTGTTCAGGGGTTGGGAATCACCACATTAGATCCTTCACTCGGAGCACAGGCAGCCAGTGCAGGAATTAATGCAGCCCGAAGTCTTTTCAGCAAAAAAGTAAAACAGGTTAAAGTAACAGTAAAAGCAGGCTACCGAATACTGCTACTGGATGAGAAGCAAAAGCAGTATAACTAAATAAGAAAGGATAATTCATTTACTTAAAATTCCAACAATGAAAACGATCAGTGCAGTAATGATAACAGGAATTTTCCTTGTGCTTACCAATATTCGAGCATCCGCTCAACGTATATCAGAACCTATAATCTCGGTAATTGAGCCTTACCACTTGGATATTACCTATTCGAAAACCAGCAACCTGATATTTCCATATGCCATCAAAAGTGTGGACAGAGGCAGTAAAGATATACTTGTTCAAAAAGCGAAAGGTGTTGAAAATGTACTACAGGTAAAAGCTGGCAAAGAAAACTTTAAAGAGACTAATCTCACCGTGATCACTGCGGATGGCAGACTTTATTCCTACTTGTTAAACTATGTTGAAAATCCTTCTATACTGAATATCCGATATGCCCGAGAAAGGGGCAAAAAGGAAGCTGATGCTTTCTTCTCAAATAGTGGAGCAAATGAAGCGGACATTGAAGCGTGCGCTAAGCAGGCTGCGGGTGAAGAAAGAACAATTCGCGGTATCCGGGATAAAAAAGATCAGATGGAACTCAGCTTAAAGGGTTTATTCATTAAGGATAACGTCATGTATTGGCAAATTCAGTTAGAGAATCACTCCAATATCAGCTTCGACATCGATCAGCTTCGATTCTTTATCTGCGATCAGAAAAAATCTAAACGAACCGCTGCTCAGGAAAATGAAATCAAACCACTATATACCTATGGTCATCCAGTGTCTATTGCCGGAAAGGCTGAGCAGGTGTTTGTCTTTGCCCTACCAAAATTTACGATTCCCGATAAAAAGAATTTCAAAATCCAGGTCATGGAAAAAAATGGCGGAAGGCATTTAGAGCTTAAAATTTACAGTTCAACTATAGTAGATGCCCAATCGTTGGTGAATTGAAGCCCAAATAATCTTATAATTAAACCCGATAAATTCTAAAACTTATGAACCAGAAAAATTTTGAGTACTTAAGAGATCAGGTAAAGTTTACCGGCTTCGGAGAAGGCTTGGAAAACGAATTGAAGGAAAAGATGCAGAAGCAGAGTCCTCAGTTTCTGCTGTACCATCAGGGAAGTTTCGGTAAGGACTCGACAGCCGCTGTCCTTCATTTCAGAAAATCCGATCAGAGTGACATGTACTTTTTTAATAAGTACGACCTGACAATGAAACAGGAAAATAAGCCTGAGGTGATGAACCAAACTTTTTATCTGAATAAGGAACATAACATCACTTTAAAAGAGGCGTACAACCTGTTAAATGGAAGGTCGGTCAATAAGGATCTCACCAACAAAGAAGGACAAATTTACAACGCATGGATCAAGCTTGATATGAAAGAGACTGATCTAAACGGAAACTATAAAATAAAACAATTCCATCAGAATTATGGATTTGATTTGGAGAAAGCGTTGGCAAAGCATCCAATTAAGGAATTAAGCACTGAGCAGGATAAAACAGCCTTGTTAAGCTCTCTTCAAAAAGGCAACCGGCAGGTGGTAACGTTTGTTCAGAATGGCAGTGAACAACGGCATTTCGTTGAAGCTAATCCCCAATTCAAATCTGTCACTGTTTATGGCGGCAATATGCAGCGCCTAAGCAATAAAGAAGCAAAGGGTGAAAAACAAGGACAGGCGGAAATTAATTCCACTAAACAGGAAGCAAAAAAAGAAAGCAAGGGTCAGAATAATGATGACGACAACCCGGAAGTTCCTAAGGCAGCAAAGCGAAGAACCAGAAAACAAGGCCAGTCTGTAAGCTAGATGGAATAGTAATGGCTGCATTAAAACCATTGTCGGATTTCTTTTCTGCTATTGCGAAGGACCCTCGCATTAGCATTACCCATATTGGTATTTATGCAGCCTTGCTTCAGTACTGGCAGGAACATGATTTTGAAAATCCTGTATATGCTTTCAGTCATGAAATCATGAGGATAGCCAAAATTTCTGCCAGTACTACTTATCATAAATGTATCAGGGATTTAAGTGATTTTGGGTATATAAAATATGTTCCTTCTTTCAAAAGGAATCAAGGTAGCCGGTTATATTTACCGGTCAATGAATAAACGAATGCCGAAATTAGAAACTTAGAGTAAAGCCCGAATACGGGCTTTTTCTGCAATAAGGGAGGGTGTGAAATGGAATTTGAAGAAGAAAGAATATCCCCTAAAAAAGCAACTGAAATTTTGAAGAAAGATGGTTTAGAAGTTACTTTGGATGAAGCCAAAATAATACTGGAATTTCTCTACCAAATGGCCGAGATAGTTGTTGATCAGTACTTAGAAAAGGTAAATTAATACCTTTGGTACGATTGAAATACTAATTTTTTTAGCTATCTTGCAATATAAACAGAGGTTCCATTTCGACAGTCATTATGAAAATAGCAGATTTATATATACGAGTAAGTACAGATGAACAAGCAGATAAAGGTTATTCACAGCGTGACCAGGAAGAACGCCTCCGTAAATACTGCGAGATAAACTCAATTCAGGTAAGAAAGGTAATCTTTGAAGATCATTCTGCTAAAACATTTAATCGTCCTCAATGGACAAAGCTACTGATTGACTTGCGTAAGCATAAAGGACAGTCAGATCTTGTTCTCTTTACTAAGTGGGATCGATTTAGTCGGAATGCCGGAGATGCCTACCAAATGATTAGCGCGTTACGTCGATTAAGTGTAGAGCCTCAGGCGGTAGAACAGCCCTTGGACCTTTCTATTCCAGAAAATAAAATGATGCTTGCCTTTTACTTAGCTGCACCTGAAGTGGAAAATGACCGAAGGGCGTTAAATGTATTTCATGGCATGAGGCGTGCAAAAAAAGAAGGACGTTACATGGGCACTGCTCCATTAGGATATATAAACAAAACAAATGAAGCGGGAAAAAAATATATAGCGCCCAAAAAAGATGAAGCTGACATATTGAAATGGGCATTTCAGGAATTAGCGTTAGGCAGATTAAATACAGAGCAAGTTTGGAAATTAGCCAGGGAAAAGGGATTAAGCAGAGGCAGCAAGAATAATTTTTGGGTAGCCATCCGCAATCCATTGTATTGTGGGAAAATCTTTATTCCTAAATTCAAAGATGAGGAAAGCTGTTTTGTACAAGGACAACACGAACCGTTGATATCCGAAGCATTATTTTATGATGTACAGGATGTATTAAATGGACGTAAAAAGGTGATGCGTACTAAATTGGCAGTCGATGATATGTTGCCATTGCGGGGCTTCCTAATTTGTCCAAAATGTGGCAGAATGCTTACCGGAAGTGCTTCTAAAGGATGTAAGCAATATTACCATTATTATCATTGCAGTTCTTCATGTGGTATCAGATACAATGCATCCAAGTTAAATGATGCTATAGTTGAAGAAATAAAAAAACATGTAAGTCCACTGCCTAAATTACAGCTTTATAAAGAGGCTATCGTATCCGTCTTTAAGGCGAAGACCCGCTTGCAACGGAGTGACATTAAACAGGTAAAGGTTCAACTTGAGGAAACTAACAGAAGATTATCTAAGGCAAGGGATTTACTTCTTGCTGGCGATATTGATGCAGATGATTACCGTACAATCAAATCAGAGAGTGAAGAGCGGATCAACAAATTAGAAGTACAATTGACAGCTTCAGCGACTGATGCTACAAATATTGAACCTTTATGGGAAAAGGCTATTACTAGTATATCGCAACTCGATAACTTATACATTAACGGCACTATAACACAAAAGCGGAAGATAATTAGTTCGATGTTTCCTGAAAAACTGACTTTTGATGGATTTCAATATCGAACTACTCGTGTTAACGAAGCAATTAATTTTATCTGTCTGATAGACAAGAAAATAAAGGGTAAAAAAAATGGGACAAGTCTGAATGTTTTAGACTTGTCCCAAGACGTGACCCCGCTGAGGCTCGAACTCAGGACCCACAGATTAAGAGTCTGTTGCTCTACCAACTGAGCTACGGAGTCAAATTATCTCCGGCCTATGCTACAAACCGGGTCTGCAAATAAACGGAAATCTTTAGTTACTTCCAATAATCATTTTGCCCTATTCAAATCAGAATGGTCAACTGCTCAAAAAAACTTATACTAATTCTGAGATGTTGTTCATATAAAATTCATTATGACTAAGAATAAAAACAGTTTTTTCGAGACTTTAGCTGAAAAGATAACCTGCTGGACAGGTAGTTCTACTGCATTCATCATTGCATTAGGATTAGTAATCGTGTGGGGTGTAACAGGCCCTTTCTTTAATTATTCAGAAACCTGGCAATTGGTAATCAACACCGGCACAACAATTATTACCTTTTTAATGGTATTCCTGATTCAGAAGTCGCAAAATAAAGATTCAAAGGCAATTCAGCTAAAGCTAAACGAACTGATTGCCGCCAGTAAATATACCAGCAACCGGATGGTTGATATCGAAGATCTTTCGGAAGATGAGCTGAATGAACTTCGGCAGTTCTATGCTAAACTTTCAGACATAGCTGAAGAAGACCACGACATTCATCAATCACATTCTATTGACCAGGCTGAAAAACTTCATGCAGAAAAAACCGGACTACGAACAAAATCACGACTTAAGAAAAAGAGAGAAGAATAAATACTCGTAAAATTAATTATTGTTTTTTGCAACATAACATCCCGGCACACGTATCAAACCGGAATGAAAAACACTCCTGTATTTAAAAATAAATTTGAACAGAAACGCTTTACCAATCATGTTTTGAACGACAGATATGACCGCATTCTGGTAATCTGGGGGAAAGATTGTTTGTTTAATCTTTTAAAATGGTATCAGCATGTTGAGTATTACCCGGGCATTTTAAAAATAATCGACTGCATAGAAAAGTACCAGGAAGCAGAAGAAAAGCCTCAAAGACGGTTTAATATACGAATGAACTAATCAGAGTTGTAAAATAAAAATTCCTCACTTATACTTATAAGTGAGGAATAATAGTCTAAGATGTTTGAATAGAACGATGTACAGCAAAGATAATTTTATA